>SEEY01000672.1 GCA_004211235.1 Rubrivivax sp. | reverse complement strand
GGTCAAGGCCGTACGGCAGGCGGAAGGCGGCCTCCAGGCGCGTGGAGTAGCCGGGGATGTCGCCCAGGAAGAAGCCGCTCGCGTCCACCAGCACCGACTTGCGGTCGGGATGCTCGGCACTGGCTGCAGGGCCGGCCGTGATGAGGCTGGGGGAGAAGGCCTGGTCAAGCGCCAGCTTGCTGGACGCGTTGTCGGAGCGGAAGCGGGTGTTGAGCGCGATCAACTGGACGTGGTTGCCGATGCGGCGCCATTCCGCCATGTCGGAGTCGATCATCTGGCTGGCGTACAGGCCGCGCTCGCCGATGGAGTTTGCGACGTTGACGCTGAACAAGAAGGGCTTGTTGAACTGGTCCTTGGGGATCTCGATCCAGGTCTTCTCGTCCTTGCGCCAGATCGGGAAGAGGCCGGGCTGCTCCTTGGCGCCCTTGATGACGTCCGCAAACGGCTTGGGCGCCGTCGGGTCGGCTGGCGGGCGTGCCATGGCGACGGGATTGGCGCCGGTGGGCGCGGAGGCCGCGCCATTGGGTGCGGGGACAGGCGGGGTTTGGGCCTGGGCGGCAGCAGCGGCGAGCGCGAGTAGCGCGGCCGAGGCCAGGGCAGAACGGGGCATCCGGGTCATTCGAAGCGTCCGAAAAATGGAGAAAACTGGGCACTGTGTCCGCCGGCGACACTGGCGTCAATTGGGTGACGTCACCGTCGCGGCGGGCACAAATCTTCACATCAAACTTCCGTCATGAATCTCACGCATCTGCTTTATTTGCACGGTTTCCGCTCGTCGCCGGGCTCGGCCAAGGCGCGCCGCATGGCGGCCTGGGCGGCCACGCAGGAGGGCCTGACTTTCGCCTGCCCGCAGTTGCCGCCCTCGCCGCTGGAGGCGATGACACAGATCGCCGACATCGTTTCGCGCTGGCCGGCGCAGGGCTCGGCCGTCATCGGCAGCTCACTTGGCGGCTTCTATGCAACGGCGCTGGCTGAGCAGCCGGCGCACCGCGGCTGGCGTGTGGGCGTGCTGAACCCGGCGGTGAACCCCGCACGGGACTTGTCGAAACAGATCGGCGAGCTGACGGCCTGGCACGACCCGACGCTGAAGTTCGACTTCACAGCCGCCCATGTCGCCGAACTGGCCGCATTAACGCCGCCCGCGCGCCTGACGAACCCGCTGCGCTACTACGCGCTGATCGCCAAGGGCGACGAACTTCTGGACTGGCGCGAGATGCTCGCCCGCTATGCCGGCTGCGACGGCGAGGTCATCGAAGGAAGCGACCACGGCCTGACCGACTTCGAGAGCCACCTGCCAGGATTGCTCAGGCACTTGCTGGCGTAAGGGACAATCCCGCTCCTATGTTTGCGCTGTTTGATGATGCCGGGAAATTCCACGCCGGTCGGGTGATGTCGGAGGCCGATGCCTCGCTGCAGGTCGAGCTGGACTCGGGCAAGCGGGTCAAGGTCAAGTCCGCCAATGTGTTGCTGAAGTTCGAGAAGCCGGCGCCCGCCGTGCTGCTGGCCGACGCGCGCGCGCTGGCCGATGACATCGACCTCGACCTGGCCTGGGAGTTCGCGCCCGAAGGCGAGTTCGGTTTTGTCGATCTGGCCCGCGACTATTTCGATGCCAAGGCGGGCTCGGTACAGCAGGCTGCAGCGTTGCTGCGGCTGTACGACGCGCCACACTACTTCCGCCGCGCCGGCAAGGGCCAGTTCAGGAAGGCGCCCGAAGAGACGGTGAAGGCCGCACTGCTGGGCATTGAGCGCAAGCGCCAGCAGGCACTGCAGATCGAATCCTGGGCCCAGGAACTTGCGGCCGGCACCTGCCCGGCACCCATCCAGGAGCAGATCTACAAGATCCTCTTCAAGCCGGACAAGAACGGTCCGGAGTACAAGGCCGTCGTCGAGGCGAGCAAGCTGGCGCACAAGGCGCCGCTGGACCTGCTGCAGGGCGCGGGCGCCATCACCAGCGCCTACCAGTTTCACTGGAAGCGCTTCCTGTTCGAGAACTTTCCCAAGGGTGCGGGCTTCCCACAGCTCACGGCGCCGGAGATCAGGGACGAGCTGGCGTTGTCCACAGCCCAGGCCTTCTCGATCGATGACTCGCAGACCACCGAGATCGATGACGCGCTGTCGGTACAGGGCTTGGGCACGGGCACGGTCACCTTCGGCGTGCACATCGCCGCGCCGGGCCTGGCCATCACGCCGGATTCGGCGGTCGACAAGGTCGCCCGCGAGCGGCTGTCCACCGTCTACATGCCGGGCTGGAAGCTCACCATGCTGCCCGACGACGTCGTGCAGGCCTACACGCTGATCGAAGGGCGCGACTGCCCGGCCGTGTCGATCTACTTCACGATGGACGAGGCCAGCTTCGAGATCACGGCGCGCGAAACGAAGCTGGAGCGCGTGCACATCGCCGCCAACCTGCGCCACGACAAGCTGGACGGCATCGTCACCGATGCCACGCTGTCCGGCGAAGCACCGGCGGACTACGCCTTCGCACCCGAACTCGCCTTCACGTGGCGCCTCGCGAAGCACCTCAAGGCGCAGCGGGAGG
>SEEY01000671.1 GCA_004211235.1 Rubrivivax sp. | reverse complement strand
CTGGCGGCCGAAGCGGTTGATGAAGAAGTCTTCCAGCGTCTGCTCGGGCCTGATGGGGCTGGCCGCGGCGGCCATGTAGCTGCCGGCGAATTGCAGGCAGCGCAGCGGCCCCATCTTGCGCACCAGGTCCATGCCGGGCTTGAGCGGGTAGTCGAAGAACTGCCCACCGAAGAAGATGCGCGACTGGCGGTTGCGGATCAGCAGTACCGAGTCGTCGGCCTCGCTGGCCGTGGCCTGGTGGCCTCCGAGCAGGCGCTGCTGGCCCTGGTAAGCCAGGCGGGTGTCGCCGCTGCCGTTGGCCGCCCTGGCCACTGGCAGCACGTTGCGCCACCAGTCCATGACCCAGTCGGACTTGGAGAAGAAGCGGTGCCCGCCGATGTCGATGCGGTTGCCCTTGTAGTTGACCGTCTTGGAGATGCCGCCGATGGCGTCGGTCGCTTCCAGGATCGTGACCTGCGGGTAGCCGGCGCGCAGCAGTTCGAGTCCGGCGGTCAGGCCTGCGGGGCCGGCGCCGATGACGAGGGTGTGGGGCATCAGGAGGTTTGCGCGTCGCGCGCTCGGGTGAAGAGCAGCCACTTGCGCAACGAATAGTTGAAGCTGAAGACGATGCAGGCGGTCAGCGCCTTGGCGGCAAGCACGGGCCAGCCCAATCGGCCGACGATGGTCCAGAGCAGGGCCTGCGTCAGCGCCAGGCCGACCAGGCCGATCATCACGAAGCTGGCGAACTCGACGCTGCTGCGCAAGCTGCGCACCTTGAAGGCATAGCGCACGCTGATGGCATAGCTCACACCCATGCCGCTCATGAAGCCTACGGTGGCGGCCCATGGCAGCGCCAGGCCCTGCTGCAGCGCGAGCATCAATACGGCGGTGTCCAGCGCAAGCGCCAGACCGCTTCCGAGGAAGTAGATGGGCAAGCCTTGCAGATGGCGGCGAAGTGGATGCAATGAACGGACCTGGTTGGGCGGGCGGCGCGACTGGCGCCGCTGTAATAGGCCCGCATTTTGTGCGTGGTGCGCGGCGGCATCGGCGTGGCGAAAGGCGCCAATGCGGGTGTTTTTCACTGCTTGGCGCCGTGTCGCAGTGAGGTGCCTCATAAACTCGCGCCCCCATGCCCGCTCACCAGCCTGACGGGGCCAGGCCCTTCGGCATGTCAGGACCCCATTCAGAGATGAAAGCACTGAGCGATCTGTTCTCGCGGGACTCGAACTCCGCCGCCATCCGCGCCCGCAAGACGGTCTTCGGCTTGCTGGCGCTGTGGGCTGCGCCACTGTTGGTGGCGCTGATCTACGCGGCATTCGCGAAGCACGAGATACATCCCTCTCACGACGAGGCGGAGCACCTGCATGTGGTGTTTGCGCTTGAGCGCGGCGAGCGGCCGTATCGGGATTTCATCGAGAACCACCCACTGTTGCCGCATGTGCTGCTGTCGGGGCTGTCACGCGGCCTGGGGTTGAGCAGTGGCAGCGACCTCTATCTGCTGGCCAAGGTGGCAGTGCTGGCCCACTTTCTGGGTTGCCTGCTTTTGCTGTTCTCGTGGCTCAGCAGGTACCGGGATGAGCTCGGCCTGCAGTTGTCACCGGTGCTGACCTTCCCGTTGGTCGCGGCGCTGCTCGGCGTCTGGCAATCCTCCGCAGAGTTGACGGGCCGCTTTGCCTTCTTGTGGGAGGTGCGGCCGGACTGGATTTGCCACTTCTGGACGCTTGCCGCGTTGCTGCTCGCCGTTGAATCGTTACGCAGCCGCAGTACAGCGCCGGCCCGGGCGCTGAGTGTCCTTGGCGGCCTTTGCGCCGGCTTTGCTCTGGCACTGATGGCCAAGAGCGTGTTGCTGCTGTTGCCGGCTGCACTGGCCTTGATGTTGACGGCGGTCCGCTGGGGCCGCGTCCATCCGGACGGTGTGCGGCTCTTGCTGCGGGCGCTCGGGCTTGCCGGCTGCTTCCTGCTGGCGGCGGTCGTTGCGTTCACGGTGGGTGTGGGCGGCGAGCTCGCGGCCGCGGGCGCCACGTTTGACGAATATTGGACCGCCAACATCTCGCTGAATGCGCAGAAGCATCTCGTGCAGCTGACCGAAGACCTGGCTCCGGCCAATGTGTTGCGTGGCATCAGCGGCCTTGGCTTTCCTGCGGCTGTCATCGCGACCGTGCTCGGCTTCGCCTTGACCGGGCACGCCCGCCGCAAGGAATCGTGGCTGCGCTACGGCGTGTTTGCCTTCGCGGGCATCCAGCTGCTGTTCAGCATGTTCCTGCCAGCCTTCAGCAACGGCCTGAGCTGGCCGCAGTACTTCATGCCCGCCCTGCTGGTGATGCTGCTGGTGTTTGTGCTGATGCTGGACGCGCTCGCAGCCGCCTTGTTCGGAGTGCACGTGGCACCGCTCTGGCAGCCGGGACGCGCCCGTTCACACTGCCGCGCGACATCACCCCGTACCTCGACTGCCTGGAGCGCTGGGCGGCCGCGTGGCGCATCGAGTCGCGGTCGTATGACTAGCTGAGCCACGACATGTCGGAGCGCGAGGACTGGCTCCGCGACGACGCCGACATGTTCGACGATATC
>SEEY01000064.1 GCA_004211235.1 Rubrivivax sp. | reverse complement strand
CTCGGCGCCTGGGGCCTGGGCTGGGAGGTGTGGCTCAACGGCATGGAAGTCACGCAGTTCACCTACTTCCAGCAGGTCGGCGGCATCGACTGCAAGCCCATCACCGGCGAGATCACCTACGGGCTTGAGCGCCTGGCGATGTATCTGCAGGGCAAGGAATCGGTCTACGACCTGATCTATACGGATGGCCTCACCTATGGCGACGTGTTCCACCAGAACGAGGTCGAGCAGAGCACCTACAACTTCGAGCACAGCGATGTGGACTTCCTGCTGTCGGCCTTTGCCGCGCACGAGAAAACCAGCCAGGCGCTGATGGCCGAGAAACTCGCCCTGCCCGCCTACGAGCAGTTGCTGAAGGCCGGCCACAGCTTCAACCTGCTGGATGCGCGCGGCGCCATCAGCGTGACCGAGCGCGCGGCCTACATTGGCCGCATCCGCAACCTCGCACGCGCCGTCGCGCAGAGTTATCTGGACAGCCGCGCCCGGCTGGGCTTCCCGATGGCACCGAAAGCCTGGGCGGATGAAGTCGTCGCGCAGATCGAACTGAAGAACAGCAAGAAGGCGGCCGCCTGATGACGAACCTGCTCGTTGAACTGTTTGTCGAAGAGCTGCCGCCCAAGGCGCTGAAGAAGCTGGGTGAGTCCTTCGCCGCCGTGCTGGCCGAAAGCCTCAAGGCTCAGGATTTAGTCGCAGCGGACGCGGCGATTACTTCCTACGCATCTCCACGTCGGCTAGGCGTGCATTTGGTCGGCGTTTCGGACGTCGCAGCCGACGCTGAGGTCACGATAAAGCTGATGCCCGCAGCAGTGGCCTTGGGCGCGGATGGTCTGCCGACAGAAGCGCTACGCAAGCGACTCGCGAAGGAAGGTCGAGCTGCCTTGTGCGACCTATGGCCCAACGCTTCAGATGGTCCAGACCACCTGTATGTGGAAGGCGATGGCAAGGCTGCAAGCGTCTACCTGCGCACCTTGGCAAAAGGAACCTCGCTTTTCGTAGGCCTTCAGAACGCGCTGGAGGAAACGCTGGCCAGGCTGCCCATTCCGAAGGTCATGAGCTACCAGCTCACCGATGGCTGGACCGACGTGAAGTTCGTGCGGCCGGCGCATGGCCTGATCGCACTGCACGGCACGGAAGTCGTACCGGTCCAGGCCCTGGGCCTGACCGCCGGCCGCGTCACCAAGGGCCACCGCTTCGAGGCGGCCACGCCCGAGGTGAGCATCGAGTCGGCCGACAGCTATGCCGCCCAGTTGCGCGACCAGGGCGCCGTCATCGCCAGCTTCGCCGAGCGCCGTGCCGAGATCTCGCGCCAGCTGAAAGGCGCCGCCGATGCCTTGAGCCTGACGCCCATCGACGACGAAGCGCTGCTCGACGAAGTGACGGCCCTCGTGGAACGCCCGAACGTGTTGACCTGCGCCTTCGAGGCCGAGTTCCTCGCCGTGCCGCAGGAGTGCCTCATCCTGACGATGAAGGCCAACCAGAAGTACTTTCCCCTGCTGGATTCCCACGGAAAGCTGACCCGCCATTTCCTCGTCGTCAGCAACATCGCCCCTAGCGACGCCAGCGCCGTCGTGCAGGGCAACGAGCGCGTCGTGCGCCCGCGCCTGGCCGATGCCAAGTTCTTCTTCGACCAGGACCGCAAGAAGAAGCTCGAAGATCGCCTGCCGGGCCTGGCCAAGGTCGTCTATCACGGCAAGCTGGGATCGCAAGGCGAGCGCGCCGAGCGCGTGCGGGCGATTGCTCATGCCATCGTCAACCAGCTCAGCATGGCAACGCTGCCCTACACGGTCGATGCCGACGACGAGTTCAAGGTGCTCGACAGCAAGGTCAAGCAGGCCGCGCAGCTCGCCAAGTGCGACCTGCTGACCGACATGGTCGGCGAGTTCCCCGAACTGCAGGGAATCATGGGCGGCTACTACGCCCGCCACGAGGGCCTGCGCGACGGCGTCGCCATCGCCATCGAGGACCACTACAAGCCGCGCTTCGCCGGCGACGCGCTGCCGCGCAACCACACCGGCACGGTCGTGGCCCTGGCCGACAAACTGGAGACACTGGTGGGCCTGTTCGGCATCGGCCAGCTGCCCACCGGCGACAAGGACCCGTTCGCGCTGCGCAGGCATGCTTTAGGCGTCATCCGCATCCTCGTCGAGAAGAACCTGCCGCTGGACCTGCCGGCGCTGATCGACGCGGCGGTGCCGCCCTTCGGCGAACTGGTCACGAACCCACGCGAGGCGCTGCTCACATTCTTCGCCGACCGCCTGGCCGTGAACCTGCGCGACCAGGGCTACAGCGCCCAGGAAGTGGACGCCGTGCTGGCGCTGCAGCCCGCGCGTCTGGGCGACGTGCCCAAGCGCCTGGAAGCCGTGCGTGCCTTTGCCGCGCTGCCCGAAGCCGCGTCCCTGGCCGCCGCCAACAAGCGCGTCGGCAACATCCTCAAGAAGGTCGAGGGCGAGCGGCCCACCGAGGTCAGGCCCGAGTTGCTGCAGGAAGCCGCCGAGCAGGCCCTGGCCGCCGCGATTGCCGAGGTGCAGCCCGCGGCGGACCTGCTGTTCGAGCAGCATGACTACACCGGGTCGCTCAAGGCCCTGGCCGCGCTGAAGGGGCCCGTGGACGCCTTCTTCGATGACGTGATGGTCAATGCCGACGATGCCGCGCTGCGCGCCAACCGCCTGGCGCTGCTCGGCCGGCTGCATGCGGCAATGAACCGCGTGGCCGACCTGTCCAGGCTCGCCAGCTAAGGCCGCATGCGCACCGACCACGCCCACGGCATGAAGCTCGTCATCCTCGGCCGCGATGGCACGATCAACCGCTACCGCGACGACCACGTCAAGGCGCCGGAAGAGCTGGACCCGCTGCCCGGCGCGCTGGAGGCCGTGGCGCGGTTGAACCATGCCGGCTGGCACACGGTTCTGGCGACGAACCAGGCGGGCATCGGCCGCGGCCTGCTGGACATGGCGTCCCTCAACGCCGTGCACCTGCGGCTCAACCAGTTGCTCGCTGAAAAGGGCGGGCGCCTGGACGCGGCCTTCTTCTGCCCGCACACGCCCGAGGAAGGCTGCGACTGCCGCAAGCCGCTGCCGGGGCTCATCCAGCAGATCGGCCAGCGCTTCGACGTCGAACTGCCCGACGTGCACGTGGTCGGCGCGTCGCTCACCGACCTGCTGACCGCGCAAAACGCCGGCTGCGTGCCCCACCTCGTGCTGACCGGCCCGTTCGGCAACCTCGGCACCGAGGAGCTCGCCAACCTGCTCGTCCAGGTGCCCGGCGCCCGCGTGCACGACGACTTGATGAGCTTTGCCGAAACCCTCATCCAGGAGGAGCGCCGACGCGTCGCCGAACTGCGCGGCAAGGCCTTTTCACCCGACACCCAGGCCGGAGACCTTCTCTGATGTCCACGCTGCTGAGCGCCATCCGCTCGCTGATCTTCGTCCTCGTCCTCATCGTCACGGTCATCCCCTGGGCGACGGCCGTCGTCATCCTGTCGATCTTCCGCCGTGGCGACCCGATCTACTGGGCCTGCGCCGGCTGGCTCAAGCTCGCCATCTGGAGTGCCCGCCTCATCTGCGGCGTCCGCTGGCGCGTGCACGGCATGGAGAACCTGCCGCCGGCCTCGGACCGCCGGGCCGGCGTCGTGCTGCTCTCCAAGCACCAGAGCACCTGGGAAACCTTCGCCTACCCGGCGCTGTTCAGCCACCCGCTCGCCTATGTCTTCAAGCGCGAGCTGCTCTACGTGCCCTTCTTCGGCTGGGCGATGGCGCGCATGGACATGATCCACATCGATCGCGGCCGCCGCACCGAGGCCTGGAACAAGGTGCTCAAGCAAGGCAAGCGCCTGGGCGGCCAGGGCAACTGGGTCATCATGTTTCCCGAGGGCACGCGCATCGCCCGCGGCGAGGTGGGTGACTACAAGACCGGCGGCACGCGCCTGGCCATCGAGGCCGGCCTGCCCGTCGTGCCCATCGCGGCGACGGCCGCGCGCTGCTGGCCGCGCAAGAGCTTCCTGCTGCGCCCCGGCGTCGTGGACGTCTCCATCGGCAAGCAGATGCCGTCGGTCGGCCGCAACCCAGGCGAACTGATGGCCGAGGTCAAGGACTGGATCGAGAGCGAGATGCGCCGCCTCGACCCCGAGGCCTACGCCAATCCGCCCGCGGCCGCAGTCGCCGGCAAGCCGACTGCCTCCCAGCGCTGAACGCCATGCCGCCCAAGCGCCCGGCTCCGCTCCTGCACGACAGCCAGTTGTCGCTGTTCGACGCCGAAGCTGACGTGGCGCCGGCCGATCCGGGCGCGGCGCGCGCAAAGCGCGAGTTGTGGCTGGGCCAGCACCGCATCGGCTATGAACTCAAGCGCGCACGCCGGCGCAGCATCGGCTTCGTCATCGGCCCGCAAGGACTGCGCGTCAGCGCGCCGCGCTGGGTGCCCATCCCCGAAATCGAGCGCGCGCTGCATCACAAGGGCGACTGGATCCTGCGCAAGCTCGTCGAGCAGCGCGAGCGCCAGCAGCGCATGCAGGCCGCCCGCATCGACTGGTCTGACGGCGGCCGGCTGCCCTATCTCGGCGCACCGCTGACGCTGGTGGTTGCGCCCGGCGAGCGCGAGGTCGTCTGGGACGCCGCAACCCGCGAGCTGCGCCTGCCCCTGCCGCACGGCGCTGCGGCCGAGCAGATCCGTGACCTGAGCCAGTCCTGGCTTCAGGCACGTGCCAGGGAAGACTTTCTGCCGCGCTGCCGGCTGTTCGCCGACAAGCTCGGCGTGGCGATGAAATCGCTCCGCCTGTCGTCCGCCCAGACCCGCTGGGGCAGCGCCAGCGCCGATGGGTCCATCCGCCTGAACTGGCGCCTTATCCACTTCGCGCCGGCCATCATCGACTACGTCGTCGCGCACGAACTGGCCCATCTGCGCGAGATGAACCACAGCCAGGCCTTCTGGGACACGGTGCGCTCCGTGCTCCCCGACTTCGAGCGCTCCCGCGAGGCGCTTCGCGAGGAATCCATCGTCGTGCAGTGAGTCCATGCAGCCCTGCAATGGTTTGCTGGTGAATTTTCCCGCTTGAGCGTCACACCACCGCATTCACATTCCGCAACACTCCCCCCACGCTGTCACCGCGGGTACCGAAGCCGGCTTGAAAAAGCCGGTGAGCACGGAGAGAGGTACCAGGCAAGAGATGCCGCCACCGGATGAATCCGGGGCGGCATTTTCCTTTTTGGGGCTTCGCACCTCCTCGCGGCCGCGAGTGCAGGCCGGGGCAGGCCCCCGTGGTCAGGTCGCCGAGAAGCGATAGACCCCGTCTCTGCCCAGGTCCCGGCGCAGCGCGCCCTTCAGCCAGAGCGCATTCAGGTGGGCGATCGCCTCGCCCATCGCAAAGGTCGTCTGGTGCAGATCCAGCTTGCGCTTGAACAGCACGGTCAACAGGCCGGCGGCATGCGTCGGCTCGGCACGGCAGCTGGCGATGACCTCGGCCAGGCGCTCGTCGTGATGCTCGCGCAGCTGGTCGATCCGCGCATGCAGGCCGGTGAACGGCTTGCCGTGCGACGGCAGCACCAGGGTATCGGCAGGCAGGTCGAGGTAGCGGGTCAGCGAATCAAGATAGAGCGTCAGCGGGTCCGCCTCGGGCTCCACATCCACGACGGACACGTTCGTCGAGATGCGCGGCAGCACCATGTCGCCGGAAATCAGCAGCCGGGCTTCCTCGCAGAACAGGCTGATGTGCTCGGGCGCATGGCCGTAGCCGGCGATGCAGCGCCAGCTGCGCCCGCCGATGTCGATCTGCGCGCCTTCCATCAGCCGCCGGTAGCTGGACGGCACGACGGGCACCATCCTGGGGTAATAGTCGGCGCGGTCGCGGATCTTCGCCAGCGACTCCTCGTCCGTCAGGCCATGGCTGCCAAAGAAGGCCGCCGCGGCCGCGCCGCCCATGCCGACCGTGGAGCTGCTGGCGAGCCGGGCCAGGTTGTAGTCGGTGGCACTCATCCACAGCCTGCAGTTCCAGCGGTCGGTCAGCCAGTGGGCCAGGCCGAGATGGTCGGGGTGGAAGTGCGTGGCGATGACGCGCAGCACCGGCAGGCCGTCCAGCCGCTCGGCAAACACCGTCTCCCAGTTGGCACGCGTCTCGTCACTGCTGATGCCGCAGTCGACGATGGTCCAGCCTTCGCGGCCGTCAAGGCGGTCCCGCAGCAGCCACAGGTTGATGTGGTCCAGCGCAAAGGGCAGGCCCATGCGCACCCAGCGCAAGCCCGGTGCCAGGTCGAGCGCCTCGCCGGGGCCGGGCAGCACGTCGCCCAGCGGGTAATGAAGTTCGGATTCGCGCGGGTTGGCCATGATGAAAGGGGCCGTTTCAGACCCCATTAGACTGACGTTAACGTCAACCAAGTTTAGCCATGCCCCCCCGCAAGCCTGTCGCCGCGGCGACCGAAATCACCTTCACGATCACCGAGCTGGCCGCGGAGTTCGACATCACGCCGCGCGCCATCCGCTTCTACGAGGAGGCCGGCCTGCTGGAACCGGGCCGCAAGGGCCGCAACCGCGTCTACACGCCCCGCGACCGCACCCGCCTGAAGCTGACGCTGCGCGGCAAGCGGCTCGGGCTGGCGCTGCAGGAAATCAAGCAACTGGTCGACATGTACGACAGCCAGGCCAGCGCCGCGCCCCAGTTGCGTGCGTTCCTCGTCATGCTGGCGCAGCACCGCGAACAGCTTGAGCAACAGCGGGCCGACATCGAGGTGACGCTCGCCGAAATCCGCCAGCACGAGAAGCGCTGCCACGCGTTGCTCGGACAAGCGTGAAGCCTTGCCGCATCGCGCGGCAAATCGAGCGTTGTGAAAGCGCCGCATTGCGCGGCGTTGACTAGAGTTCCGGCCGACGGAATGGTGACCGTTTGTGTCTACGGGCACACCTATTTTCCTTGTGGAGCTGTCCATGATTCTGGGTCCGCGCCCCTGCCTAACGCTCGAACTTGCTGCCGTCCTGGTTGCCTTGCTGGCGGCCTCGCCGGCCATCGCCCAGACGCCCGCGCCAACGGCGGACGCGAGCCTGGAGCGCGCTCAAAAGGCCGCTGATTCGGTGTTCCACTGGATCAAGCTCAATGGCGACAAGGGCGCCAACCGACAACCCGCAGCGGCCCCGGCGCCAGCACCGGCAGCACGCAAACCAGCGCCCATCGCCGCCGCGCCGAAGCCGCCGACAGTTGCTGCCCAACGCAGCGCGCCTGCAGCCACGGACGCCCCGCCGCCAGCGGTGGCCACGCTGGCCTCCGAGTCGCAATCCCCAATACAGGCTGACACTGCGCCCGTCCTGGTGGCCGCGGCAGCGCCCACACCGACGCCAGACGCACCGATGGCCCTGGCCGCCCCCGCGCTGCAACCGGCGCCGCCGCCAGCAGAGGAAGAAGCCGAAGTACCGCTCAAACTGCTGTCCAGGGTCAACCCCGTCATCCCGCGCCAAATGCAGAAGCTGAGCTTCCGGGACGGCTTCGCTCGCGTGAAGTTCACGGTGGCGCCTGACGGTTCAGTTAGCGCGGCGGAGTCCATCAAGGCCAGCCACAGCCGCCTGGCCACGGCAGCCATCGATGCGGTCAAGCAATGGCGCTTCGAACCCATCGCCGCGCCGCGCGAGGCAGCGATCGAATTCGCCTTCAGCAACGGCGACGAATAGCGCTGCTACCCGGGAAGACTCCCGGGTTGACGCCCATATAGTGGACACGGATGCTCACCGAAGTTGCATCGGTGTGGCGATGCCATTCAGTCCAGGAGTACCCATGTCCATTCGTTTGCTGGCTCGCGCATTCGCGAGCCTGACCTTCATTGCCGCTTCGCTGACGGCCTCGGCCGCCAGCTATTCCGGCCTCGTCGTCTTCGGTGACAGCCTGTCAGACGGCGGCAATATCGCTGGTCTGTATGGCACGTCGGCGGCTCCCATCATCACGAGCAACGCCGACTACCGCCAGATTCCTTCGACGTTCGGCACCTACTCCAACGGCAAGGTCTGGACGCAGTACCTCGCCCAGTCGCTGGCCCTGCCGCTGTCGCCATCGATCGCAGGTGGCAACAACTACGCCTTTGGTGGCGCGCAGACGGCGACCGACGGGCCGGGCCTTTCGCCCAGCCTGAGTGCCCAGCTCAACGGCTTTTACCTCGCCTCGGGCGCGATCGTCGACCCGAACGCGCTGTATGTCCTCGCCGGTGGTTCCAACGATGTGCGCGTCGCCATGGAGAGCGCCCTCGCCGGCGGTACGGTGCCGGCGGACATGGTGACCCAATATGGCGCCGACATGCGCACCATGGTGGACACCTTGACCGGCCTGGGTGCGAAACACGTGCTCGTGCTGAACCTGCCCGATTTCGGCCTCACGCCGATGGCGACCACGCTGGGTGCCGCCACCGGCGTCGACACGGTTTCGCTGGCGAGGGGCCTCAGCATGCAGATGAATGCATCGCTGGCCGGCTACCTCGACAACAGCGGCGCGCGGATCTTCGACACCTTCGGCTTCATGACCAGCGCGGTCCAGACCGGCACCAGCTTCAGCAACGTCACCGACGCCTGCCTGCTCGCCACCAGCTGCGATGGCTACCTGTTCTGGGACGGCATCCACCCGACGACCCAGGCGCACCAGTTGCTCGCCTCGGCCGTGCTCTCCACGGTGACCGCCGTGCCCGAGCCCGACGTGACGGCGATGCTGGCGCTCGGCCTCGTCGTGTTGGCGGTGTCAGGCGCCCGGCGCCGGGCACGTCAGCAGCCGCGCTGAGATCGCTTCCAGGAACACCCGGGTGCGCAGCGGCATGAGCCGGCGCTCCGGGAAGACGGCCCAGCAGCTCGAACCGGGCAGCTCCCAGTCGGGCAGCAGCCGCACCAGGCGACCCTGGGCCACGGCATCGCTGACGAGCAGCCGGTCGATGCCGGCGATGCCCACGCCGCTCTCGGCCAGCTGGGCCAGCAGGCTGGGCGAATTGGCCACCGTGCGTTGCGCCGGCCGCGCCAGGTAGGGCTCGGCGCCGTCACGCTGGAGCCGCCACGGGAAGGCCTCGCCACCCCGGCCGAGCAGCATCAGCCCGTGCATGCTGTCCAGCGCCTGCGGCATCAGCGGCTCGCCGACGCGCGCGATGCAGGCCGGGGAGGCATACAGGCCCCAGTGCAGGCTCGCGAGCCGCCGCGCCGCGAGCTGGCTGTCCTCGTCCAGCGTGCCCATGCGGATGGCCAGGTCGAACCCCTCGCCGATGAGGTCGACGCGCCGGGGTGTGAGGTCCAGCTCCAGTTGCACCTCCGGGTAGGCCAGCGCGAACTCGGCGAGCGTGCCCGCGACCACCTTTTCGGCGAAGTCCGCCGGCATGCTCACACGCAGGCGGCCGCTCGGCTTGCGCTGGCGGTGCAGGGCCAGGGCCAACGCGCCATCCACTTCGGCGGCGACGATGCGCGCATGCTCCAGCACGCCGGCGCCAAAGTCCGTCAGCGCCAGCTTGCGCGTGCTCCGCTGAAGCAGCTTCTCGCCCAGGCGCGTCTCCAGCGCCGCAATGCGGCGCGAGACGGTGCTCTTGGGCCAGTGCACCCGCTCGGCGGCACGCGTGAAGCTGCCGGCCTCCATCACCCGGGCAAACAGCAACAGGTCGTCAGCATCGGATTCCATGAAACGGTCCTATTGATCCATTGGCAGAACAATCTTATGCAATCCAGCATCTTCTGAGGCGATGGGCGGAACTCTAGAGTTCAACCCATCGCAACTTCTTCCCTCAGGAGCACCAGATGAACATCCTCCAGATCAACGCCAGCGCCCGCCGTGCCACCGATGACCAAGGTTCCGTCTCGACCCGCCTGGCCAATGAACTGACTGCCGGCCTGCGTGCCGCCGCGGCGGCTTCCACCGTCACCGTGCGCGACCTGACGCTGACACCGCAACCCGTGCTCGACGAAGCCGCCCTTGGCGCGCTGTTAACGCCTGCCGACAAGCGCAGCCCCGAGCAGGCCGCCCGCGTGGCGCTGGACGACGCGCTGATCGCCGAGCTGCAGGCCGCCGACACGGTCGTCATCGGCGTGCCCATGTACAACTTCAACGTCACGGCGCAGTTCAAGAACTGGATCGACGCGGTGGCCCGTGCCGGCGTCACCTTCAAGTACACCGAGAAGGGCCCCGTCGGCCTGTTGACCGGCAAGAAGGTGTTCGTCGTCACCAGCCGCGGCGGCATCCATCGCGACCAGCCGAGCGACGTGATGACGCCCTACCTGCGCAACGTGCTGGCCTTCCTGGGCATGACCGACGTCGAGTTCATCTACGCCGAGGGCATGGCCTTTGCGGCCGAGCAAGGCCTGGCAGCCGCGCGCGCCCAGATCACCGACCTTCTCGCAGCCTGAGACACAGCCCCTCGCACCGTCGAGCCCTGCTGAACGCGGGCTCGTCAGAGCGGTCCCCCGCGGGGACGTCGATGCTTGCCGGATCGACCGGCAAGCACATCGCCAGCGCAGGCCGGCTCGGGAGCGGCCCAGCGCTCGGCCTGCAAGCCACTGAAAGGATCATCATGAACACCGTCGCCACTTCCGTCTTGAACCAGCCGCGCGAGGTCGAGCGCCTTGTCGCCGGTCAGCCGACCAGCGACGGTGCCGGCGTCAAGCTCAACCGCGTGCTGACGCAGAACCTGCAGCGCCGGCTGGACCCTTTCCTGATGCTGGACGCCTTCGGCACGGACAACCCGGACGACTACATCGCCGGCTTTCCCGACCATCCGCACCGCGGCTTCGAGACCATCACCTACATGCTCGCTGGCCGCATGCGCCACCGCGATTCAGCCGGCAACGAAGGGCTGATCAGCGACGGCGGCGTGCAATGGATGACGGCCGGCCGCGGCGTCATCCACAGCGAGACGCCGGAGCAGAACGCAGGCCGCATGGCCGGCTTCCAGCTGTGGCTGAACCTGCCCGCGCGGGACAAGCTGCGCGCACCCTGGTATCGCGACGTGGCCGGCCACGAGGTGCCCGAGTTCGAACGCGATGGCGCCAAGGTGCGCGTCATCGCCGGCGAGAGCCATGGCGTGACCGGCGCCGTGCAGCGCGACACCACCGAGCCGCTCTACCTGGACCTGCACCTCGAACCCGGCGCCGGCTTCGAGCAGCCGTTGCCGGCCACGCACAACGCCTTCGTCTACGTCTACGAAGGCGCGCTGATGTACCCGACCGTCTGCCTGCAGCCCGAAGGCCGCATGGCCATCCTGGCCAACACGCCGGGCAGCGACGGCGTGCGCCTGCAGGCCGGCGACAAGGCGACCAGGGCGCTGCTGATTGCCGGCAGGCCGCTCGGCGAGCCCATCGCGCAGTACGGCCCCTTCGTCATGAATACCGAGGCCGAGCTGTTGCAGGCGGTGCGCGATTTCCAGGCCGGCCGGCTGGCCTGACGACGCCGATGCCGGGCCCAAAATGCCCGGCATGAACCACCGCACCGCCTGCAACAGCTCGGCCTCGGTATTCATGACGAAG
>SEEY01000063.1 GCA_004211235.1 Rubrivivax sp. | reverse complement strand
CTTCTCGCGCTTGCCGAACTCCGCTTCCAGCTTGACTTGTGCGGCCTTCGCCAGGTTGGCCTCGCGCAGCACGCGCTCGCTGTTGACGAAGCCGATCTTCAGTTCCTGGGCTTGCACGGCCGAGGCGGCCACCATCATCGAAGCGGCCAGGGCCACCGATTGCAAGAGCTTGCTCATCATCAGAATGCAGTCCCGATCTGGAATTGGAATTTCTCGATTCTATCCTTGCTCGATTTGCGGATCGGCTTGCCGTAGCTGAGGCGAAGCGGTCCCATCGGCGAAATCCAGCTCAGGCCGATACCGGCGGACACGCGCACCATGTCCTTGCCATCGTGCGCGGTGTCGCTGCTGAGCGTCTTCCAGTTGAGCTTGGCGTCGGGGCTCCAGACGCCGCCCATGTCGGCGAAGCCGAAGATGCGGAAGCTCTTGTCGTTGCCGCTGCCCGGCACCGGCAGGTAGAGCTCGGCGTTCAGATTGAAGCGCCGGTTGCCGCCGATGTAGGAGCCGGTCGGGTCCACAGGCCCAAGCGAGCCGGCTTCGAAGACCCGCACCGAGCCCAGGCCGCCGCCGTAGAAGTTCTTGAAGATCGGATAGGGCTTGCCGCCCAGGCCGACACCCCAGCCAAGCTCGCTGTTGATGCCCAGCGTGATCTTGTTGGTGATCTCGAAGTACTCCTGGTACTGCATGTTCAGGCGCGCGAACTTGGCATCGCCGAGCGGACTGGCTTCGAGATTGACGCGCGAGTAGCGGCCCTTGAGCGGCGTGATGACGCTGTCACGGCTGTCGCGCTGCCAGCCCACCGTCAGCGGAATGGAATTGCTGCGCTGGCCGAACTGGTTGACGAACAGCAGATAGCTGTTGGGCAGGCCGCGGGAGGTCGTGATGTCGGTCTGCTCGTAGCCGATGCCGAAGAACACCGTGTCGAGTTCCGAGAAGGGCACGCCGAAGCGGATCGCGCCGCCCTTGGTGACGTACTGGTACTCCTCGCCGAGGGTATTGATCGGGCGGGTCGTGCGGTAGAACAGGTCGATGGCGCGGGAGACGCCGTCGACGGTGAAGTACGGGTCGACCGTGCTGATCTGCAGCTGGCGGCCGGTGCGGGCGGTCGCCACGTCGATGCCGAGGTAGTTGCCGGAACCAAAGACGTTGTCCTGGCGGATGGAGCCGGTGAAGGACAGCTTGGTCTGGCTCGAGTAGCCGGCGCCGACCGTGATGGCGCCCGTGGGCCGCTCGACAACGGTCAGGATCACGTCGACCTGATCCTGCGCGCCCGGCACCTCCTGGGTGTCGATGTTGACTTCCTTGTCCTTGAAGTAGCCCAGTCGTTCGACGCGGTCGCGCGACGCCTTGATCTTCTGGCCGTCGTACCACGCGGCCTCGAACTGGCGGAACTCGCGGCGGATGACTTCGTCGCGAGTGCGCGAGTTGCCGGAGAGGATGACCTTGCGCACGTAGACGCGACGCTGCGGCTCGGCAACGAAGGTGACGACAACCTGGCCGGTGGCGCGGTCGATGTCGGGGCGGCTGTCGACGCGGGCAAAGGCATAGCCGTAGGTGCCGAACAGGTCGTTGAAGGCGCGCGTCGTGTTCTGCACCGTCTCGCCGTTGTAGGCCTGGCCGGGCTTGAGCATGACGAGGTGTTTGAAGTCCTCCTCGCGGCCGAGGTAGTCGCCTTCGAGCTTGATGCCGGTGACCGTGTAGGGCTGGCCTTCACTGACCGTGATGGCGATGCTGATGCTCTGCTTGTCGGGCGAGATCGTCACCTGCGTCGAAGTGACGTTGAACTCGAGGTAGCCGCGGTTCAGGTAGTAGCTGCGGATGGTTTCCAGGTCCGCATTGAGCTTGGCGCGCGAGTAGCGGTCGGTCTTGGTGTACCAGGTCAGCCAGCCGGTCGTCGTCTGCTCCAGCAGGCCCATCAACGTGCTCTCGGAGAACACCTTGCTGCCGAGGATGCGGATCTCGGCGATCTTGGCCGGCTCGCCTTCACTCACGTTGAAGCTGACGTTGACGCGGTTGCGCTCGATAGGCGTGATCGTCGTCGTGACCTCGGCGCCGTACAGGCTGCGCGTCAGGTACTGGCGCTTGAGTTCCTGCTCGGCGCGGTCGGCCAGGGCCTTGTCGAAGGGCTTGCCTTCGCCAATGCCGACGTCCTTCAGCGACTTGGACAGCGCCTCGGTATCGAACTCCTTCAGGCCGACGAAGTTGACGTTGGCGATGATCGGGCGCTCATCGATGATGACGACGACGGCGTCACCTTCGATGCTGATGCGCACGTCCTTGAACAGGCCGGTGGCGAACAGCGCACGCAGCGCGGCGGCACCTTTTTCATCGTTGTAGAGATCGCCGATGCGGAATGGCAGCGACGCGAAGACGGTACCCGGGTCGGTGCGCTGCAGGCCCTCGACGCGGATGTCCTTCAACACGAAGGGGTCGACCGCCCAGGCCAATCCCGACTGGAAGATCCCCAAGAGAGCCAACGCCAGGAGGGAGGGGCGACGCTTCGCTCCCGAACTGAAAGAAAAGGACATGAGGACCGGGGAGTTCAGTGTCAATGCCAGCCCGTGAGTCGGGAGGCAATGTCGTTGGAAAAGGCCAAAGCCATCATCAGCACCAGGATCAGCGCGCCGGCGCGCTGCAGTTGCCGTTGCCACCATTCGGAGACGGGGCGGCCACTCAGACCCTCAAAAAGATGATACATGAGGTGCCCGCCATCGAGCATTGGCAGCGGCAGGAGGTTCAGGACCGCCAGGCTGAGAGAGATCCTGGCCAGGAAGTCGAGATAGGGCACCAGCCCCGCCTTGGCGGACTGGCCCGCCGCATCGGCGATGGCCAGCGGCCCGCCGAGGTTCTTCAACGAGGCCTCGCCGATCAGCATGCGGCCGAGCAGGCGCACCGTCGTGGAGGCCATCTCCCAGCTCTGCTGGACGCCGAGCCACAGGCCGTCGATGACGCCATGGCTGACGAAGACGCGCTCAGGCGTGCTGCCCATGCCGATTTCCAGGCGCGGCACGCGGCGCTGGCCTTCGTCGGCCATGCGGGGCGTGGCCTGCAACTCGACGGGCTGGCCGCCGCGCTCCACACGCCAGGCCATCGCGAGGGGCTTGTCACCATCGTGCGCGCGGCGGATCGCGTCGCGCAGATAGCCGAAGTCCGGCACCCCCTGACCGTCGATGGACATCACACGATCACCGGCCCGCAGTCCCGACGCCTCGCCGGCACTGCCCGGGCGCACCACGCCAATCACCGGCTCGGTATAGGGCACGAGGCCGATGTCGTTGTAAAGCTGGCCATCCGGTGCGCGGCCGACCAGCCGCTCGGTCTCCAGCTTCAGGCTGCGCGAACCATGTCCGCCCTTGCCAACGACCGTCAGGAACAGCGGCTCCCCCAGCGCTTGCGCACGGCCGACAGCGCTCTGCAGGTCGGCCAGCGACGCAACGTCGTCCCAGGACTGGCCATCGTCGGAGACGGCGCTCACCAGGTCGCCAGGGCGCACACCGGCGCGCTCGGCGAGAGAGCCGGCGGGCGGCGTGCCGAGCACGGACTTGGGTACCTCGCTGCCCAGCCACGCGACGGCGGCAAACAGCAGGATCGCGAGCACCCAGTTCGCCGCCGGGCCGGCCGCGACGATGGCCGCGCGCTGGCGCAGCGGACGCTGGTTGAAGGCCTGCGCGCGCTCCTGCGGCGCGACCGGCCCTTCGCGCTCGTCGAGCATGCGCACATAGCCGCCGAGCGGCAGGGCGCTCAGCGTGAACTCGGTGCCGTCACGCCCGACACGGCGCCACAGCACGCGGCCGAATCCGATGGAAAAGCGCAGCACCTTGACGCCGCAGGCCCGGGCGACGCGATAGTGGCCCCACTCATGCACGGCGATCAGCAGCGCGAGGGCGACGAGAAAGGCGATGAGGGTGGTCACAGCAGCTGTTTCGCGTGGCGGCGCGTGCGGGCATCGAGATCGAGCAACGCCTCGATGGAAGCGCAGTCGCCCGGCTGAACGTCGGCCAGGCATTGCGCGTTGACGGCATGGATGCGGTCGAAGCGCAGCCGGCCGTTCAGGAAGGCATCGACGGCAATCTCGTTGGCCGCATTCAGCACCGTCGTGCTGCCCTCCGCGCCACGCAGCGCCTGCCAGGACAGGTGCAGGCCGGGGAAGCGTGCCGCGTCGGCCTCCTCGAACGTGAGATTCGGCGTCGTCAGCAGGTCGAGGCGGCTGGCGCCGGACGTGATGCGCTCGGGGAAGGACAGCCCGTAGGCGATGGGCACGCGCATGTCGGGCGTGCCGAGTTGGGCGAGCACGGACTGGTCGCGGCAGACCACCATCGAGTGGATGATGCTCTGCGGATGGATGACCACCTTGATCTGCTCGGGCGCGAGGTTGAACAGCCAGCGCGCCTCGATGACTTCCAGCGCCTTGTTCATCATGGTCGCCGAGTCAACCGAGATCTTGCGGCCCATGACCCAGTTGGGATGGGCGCAGGCCTGGTCGGGCGTCACGTCGGCCAGCGTGGCGGGGTCGCGGCTGCGGAAGGGGCCGCCGGAAGCGGTCAGCACGATGTGGTCAACGCGCTGGTGCCAGGTCGTGCGGTCCTCGGGCAGGCACTGGAAGATGGCCGAGTGCTCGCTGTCGATGGGCAGCAGCGTCGCGCCGCCCTGCTCCACCGCCTGCATGAACAGCGCGCCGCCAACGACGATGGCTTCCTTGTTGGCGAGCAGCAGGCGCTTGCCCGCGCGGGCTGCGGCGATGGCCGGCGCGAGGCCGGCGGCACCGACGATGGCCGCCATGACGATGTCGACCTCCGTGTGCGCCGCGATCTCGGCCAGCGCGGGCGGGCCGTCCAGCACCTCGGTGCGGCTGCCGGCTTCGCGCAGGCGTTCGCGCAGCCGGGCGGCCGCCTCGCGCTCCGGCATCACGGCGAAGCGCGGCGCCCAGGCCAGGCACTGCGCGAGCAACTCGTCGACACGGCTCATCGCGCTCAGCGCGACGACCTCGTAGCGCTCGGGATGGCGGGCCAGCACGTCCAGCGTGTTGACGCCGATGGAGCCGGTCGAGCCGAGGACGCAGACGCGTTGGCGGGTCATAGCGAGATCAACGCAAGCGCGAGAGGAAACACCGGCAGCAGCGCATCGATGCGGTCCAGCACGCCACCATGGCCGGGCAGCAGGCCGCTGCTGTCCTTGGCGCCGGCGGCACGCTTGACGAGGGACTCGAACAGGTCGCCGACGACGCTCATCGCGCCGAGGAAAACCAGGGCCAGCAGCGAGACGATGCCCTGGCGCTGGACCAGCAGCGTGAAGAGGCTGGGCGAGTCGACGGCGAGGCGCACGTCGATGACATGCACCCAGACGATGCCGAGCAGGATCACGCCCGCCAGGCCGCTCCAGACGCCTTCCCAGCTCTTGCCCGGGCTGATGGCAGGCGCGAGCTTGCGCTTGCCGAAGGCGCGACCGCCGAAGTAGGCGGCGACGTCCGCCATCCACACGAGACAGAACACCGACAGGATGAAGTTGATGCCATGGACCTTGGCCTGCACGATGGCCAGCCAGGCACCCCAGAGCAGCAGCGCACCCAGGGCCAGTCGGCCACCGCGGGCGATGTGCGGCCAGCCGGTCGGCCCGGCGCGCAACGCATAGGCGCCGCCCAGCACCCAGACGCCTGTCGCGAGCCACCAGACCCACGGCGGCGGCGCGTTCAAACCGCCGATCAGCAGGGTCCACACGCAGGCCAGCGCCAGCGCCACGCCGGCAGCCACGGCCCCCGTGCCAGGCAGGCCGTTGAGCCGCGCCCACTCCCAGCCCGCCGCGCCGATCAGCGCGACGCTGACCCAGGCGAAGGGCCAGGGCGACGCCTGGAAGAGCACCGGCAGCAGGACGGCCAGCAGGACGATGGCGGTGATGACGCGGGTCTTGAGCATGATGGGCTTTCGGCTCAGGCCGTCACGGGGGCCGGCTTGACACCGCCGAAGCGACGGTCGCGTTCATGGAAGATGGCGATGGCCGCGTCCAGTTCACGCGGCCCGAACTCGGGCCACAGGCAGTCCGAGAAGACGAACTCGGTGTAGGCAGCCTGCCAGAGCAGGAAGTTGCTGATGCGCACCTCGCCGCCCGTGCGAATGAAGAGATCCGGGTCGGGCGCATGTGCCAGCGCCATGAATTCCGACAGCCTCGCTTCCGTCAGCTCATGCGCCGGCACGCCGGCCTCGACGGCCTTGCGGCAGGCCTGGACGATGTCCCAGCGGCCGCCGTAGTTGAACGCGACGTTGAGCGTCAACTTCGTGTTGTGGGCCGTCATGGCCTCGGCCTCGGTCCAGGCGTTGCGCAGCTTGTCGGACAGCGTGTCGCGGTCGCCGATGACGCGCACGCGCACGCCCATGGCGCCGATCTTGGCGAGGTAACGCGACATGGCAGCCAGCACCAGGCCCATCAGGCCCGACACCTCGTCGCTCGGCCGTTTCCAGTTCTCGCTGGAGAAGGCGAAGACGGTCAGATGCTCGATGTCGCGGTCGATGCAGGCCTGGATGGTCTTGACGACGGCTTCCACGCCCGCCTTGTGGCCGAAGAAGCGCGGCAGAAAGCGCTTCTTGGCCCAGCGGCCGTTGCCATCCATGACGATGGCGACGTGGCGCGGCGGCGCGAGGCGGTCTTGCGCCATGGCAGGCGTGCTCAGGACGGCGCTCAAACCGCCAGGATCTCGGCTTCCTTGCCGGAGATCAGCTTGTCGATCTCGTTGATGACGCGGTCGGTGAGCTTCTGCACCTCGTCGAGGCTGCGACGCTCGTCGTCCTCGCCGATCTCCTTGTCCTTCAGCAGCTTCTTCGCCTGCTCGTTGGCGTCGCGACGCAGGTTGCGCACGGCCACCTTGGCGTCCTCACCGGCGTTGCGCACGACCTTGGTCAGGTCGCGGCGGCGCTCTTCGGTCAGCGGCGGCATCGGCACGCGGATCAGGTCGCCCTGGCTGGCCGGATTCAGGCCCAGGTCGCTCTCGCGGATGGCCTTCTCGATCTTGGCGCCCATGCCCTTTTCCCAGGGCTGGACGGAGATGGTGCGGGCATCCAGCAGCGTCACGTTCGCCACCTGGGAAATGGGCACCATGGAGCCGTAGTAGTCGACGCTGACCTGATCCAGGATGCCGGGGTGCGCGCGGCCGGTGCGGATCTTGTGAAGGTCGTTCTTCAGCGAGTCGATCGACTTGGCCATCTTGGCCTCGGCGTTCTTCTTGATGTCGGCAATGCTCATCTTGTTTCCTTGCGGGACAGGCCACCCGAGCACGTAGCGAGTCGCTCTATCCCCAACGGCTTACTGCTTGCGGGACGGACCGCCCGAGCGTCAGCGAGTGGCTCTGTCCCCAACTGATTACAACTGAATTAGACGTGGACCAGTGTGCCCTCGTCCTCGCCCTGCACCACGCGCTTGAGGGCGCCCGGCTTGAAGATGCTGAACACCTTGATCGGCAGCTTCTGGTCGCGGCACAGCGCGAAGGCGGCGCCGTCCATCACCTGCAGGTTCTTCGAAATCGCCTCGTCGAAGGTGATGCTCGAATAGCGCGTCGCGTCGGGGTTCTTCTTGGGGTCGGCCGTGTAGACGCCGTCGACCTTGGTGGCCTTCAGCACGATCTCGGCGCCGATTTCGGCACCGCGCAGGGCGGCGGCCGTGTCGGTCGTGAAGAAGGGGTTGCCGGTGCCGGCTGCGAAGACGACGACCTTGCCTTCCTCGAGGTACTGCAGCGCCTTCGGGCGGATGTAGGGTTCGACGACCTGCTCGATGGCGATGGCCGACATCACGCGGGCGATCATGCCTTCCTGGCGCATCGTGTCGGCCAGGGCCAGCGCGTTCATGACGGTGGCCAGCATGCCCATGTAGTCGGCGGTTGCGCGGTCCATGCCGACCGAGCCGCCGGCCACGCCGCGGAAGATGTTGCCGCCGCCGATGACGACCGCCACCTCGATGCCCATCTGCGTCACTTCGCGCACTTCCTGCACCATGCGCACGATGGTCGCGCGGTTGATGCCGTAGGCGTCGTCACCCATCAGGGCTTCGCCGGAAAGTTTGAGCAGGATGCGCTTGTACGCTGGCATGGTGTCCTCGTAAGTCGGGGGGCTGTCGGTGGCCCTGAAGTTTAAAGGGCGCCAACTTGGCGCCCTTTCATTTCGCCAGGGTCTTTACTGACCCTTGGCAGCCGCAACCTGCGCGGCCACTTCGGCTGCGAAGTCGTCGACCTTCTTTTCGATGCCTTCACCGACCACGTAGAGCGTGAAGCCCTTGACCGTCGTGTTGGCCGCCTTCAGGTGAGCGCCCACGGTCTGCTTGCCGTCGGCGGCCTTCACGAAGACCTGGTCCAGCAGCGAGACTTCCTTCAGGAACTTCTGCACCGAGCCTTCGACCATCTTGGCGATGATGTCGGCGGGCTTGCCCGACTCGGCTGCCTTCTCGGTGGCGATCTTGCGCTCCTTGGCCACCAGGTCGGCCGACACATCGGCGCTCGACAGTGCGGCCGGCTTCATCGCGGCGATGTGCATCGCCACGTCCTTGGCGGCGACGTCGTCACCGTCGAACTCCACGACCACGCCGATGCGGGTGCCGTGCAGATAGGTGGCCAGCTTGCTGCCGGTGTAGCGCTGGAAGCGGCGGATCGTCATGTTCTCGCCGATCTTGCCGATCAGGCCCTTGCGCACGTCTTCCACCGTCGGGCCGAAGCCTTCCTGCGACAGCGGCAGCGCCGACAGGGCGGCCACGTCGGCCGGGTTCTGCTCGGCCACCAGGGCGGCCAGCGCGTTCACGAAGGCCAGGAAAGCGTCGTTCTTCGAGACGAAATCGGTCTCGCAGTTCACTTCGATCAGCGCGCCGTTGCCGCCGACCACGGCCGCGGCAACGATGCCTTCGGCGGTGATGCGGGAAGCGGCCTTGCCGGCCTTGTTGCCGAGCTTGACGCGCAGGATCTCTTCAGCGCGGCCCAGGTCGCCTTCGGCTTCGGTCAGCGCCTTCTTGCACTCCATCATCGGGGCGTCGGTGCGGGCACGCAGTTCGCCCACCATGCTTGCAGTGATTGCAGCCATTTCTATCTCCAGATTTCGGTTGGCCAAATTCAGTTGGCAAAAGGGGCCTCGCGGCCCCTTTCAGATGCAGGGTCGGAAGGGCTTACGCCTCTTCGGAAACCTCGACGAACTCGTCGCCGGCAGGAGCGACTGCAGCCAGCACGTCGTTCGTGGCATTGGCACGGCCTTCCAGCACGGCGTCAGCAACGGCGCGGGCGTACAGCGCCACGGCCTTGGCCGAGTCGTCGTTGCCGGGAATGACGTAGTCGATGCCGATGGGCGAGTGGTTGGTGTCCACGACGCCGATGACGGGGATGCCGAGCTTCTTGGCTTCTGCGACGGCAATCTTGTGATAGCCGACGTCGATGACGAAGATGGCGTCAGGCAGCGCGGTCATGTCCTGGATACCGCCGATGTTCTTCTCGAGCTTGGAGATGTCACGCTGGAACATCAGCGCTTCCTTCTTGATCGCGGGCTGGGTGCCGGCGTCGACCTGGGCCTGCATGTCCTTCAGGTTCTTCAGCGAGGTCTTGACCGTCTTGAAGTTGGTCATCATGCCGCCGAGCCAACGGGCGTCGACGTAGGGCATGCCGGCGCGCTGCGCTTCGGAGGCGATGACCTCACGGGCCTGGCGCTTGGTGCCGATCATCAGGATCGTGCCGCGCTTGGCGGCCAGCGAGCGGATGAACTTCAACGCATCGTTGAACGCGGGCAGCGTCTTCTCGAGGTTGATGATGTGGATCTTGTTGCGATGGCCGTAGATATACGGCGCCATCTTGGGATTCCAGAAGCGGGTTTGGTGGCCGAAATGGACGCCGGCTTCCAGCATCTCGCGCATCGTGACAGACATGGGTCTTACTCCGAAGGTTGTGTCTAAAATCCGGTCCGAATTGCGTTGCAGCGCCTTGAAACAGCTTTTTCAGCTGAGATAACAAGTGCCGCAAACCACAACACCTTTGTGGACCGGTTTGCGATTTGTTGCGAACGAGTGGCGCTGAATTTCTTCGGCTTCACACCCCCTCACAACCGTTCTGCCGAAGTGTTGCAACGCTGAATGCGCTGCCACCCCCGGCAAAACCCGCAGAGTATACACAAGCCATGGCCCTTTCCAGCCGAAGCCGCTCCACAGCGGCTGTCAGCGCGCCTGCCAGAGCCCGACGCCAGGTGTCCGTTTGAGCCGCCGCGTCGCCGTCGTGGGCGCTGGCCTCGCCGGCGTCACGACGGCCTATGAACTCGCCGCCCTGGGCTGCCAGGTCCAGGTGTTCGAGCGCGGCGGCAGCGTCGCCGAGCAGGCCAGTTTCGCAAGCAGTGCGCTGCTGTCGCCCTTCGTGCCGCATCTTGCCGAAACCGCCTCGCCAGCTCCGCTCGCCTGGCGCTGGCGCCGCTGGCGTGCCGCCCGACGCGCGGGCCTGGGGCCCGCGACGCTGGCGGCGTTGAGCCAGCTTGGGCTGGCGCGAACGGCCGAGCTCCGCCGTGCGCTCGGCCTGGACGACGAGGCGGCCTCGGGCCTGCTGGTGGCATTGACAGATGCCAAGCGCGTCGCGGCCGCGCAGGCCCGTCTCGACGAATGGAAGGGCATGGGTCTGGCCGTCGAATTGCTCGATGGCGACGAAGCCCGACGGCGTGAGCCCGGCCTGAATACCGACGCTCCGCTGTCGGCCGCATTGGCCCTGGGCGGCGGCGGCGCAGGCAATGCACGCCTGTTCGCCCAGCAGCTGCGTCAGCAGGCCCAGCAGTTGGGCGCGAACTTCCGCTTTCACACCACCGTGCGTGCCGTTGACGCGGACGGCGCGGGCCTGACGCTGCGCCACGAGCACACGCCACCGCCGGAAGCGCCAACGCGCTCGGCCGAACGCGATGCAGGCCGCGATGCCGGCGACACGCTGCCTCAATTGCCTGGCCCGCAGGACGAGCGCTTCGACGCGGTCGTGCTCTGCAATGGCCTGGATGCACCGGCCCTGCTCGGCCGGCGCCTGCCCGGCCTCGTGCTCGCGGCACAGCATGAAGCGTCGGTCACGGCACCGCTGCGGCTGCTCGAGGCCCATCCCGACCTCGGCCCCAAGGCGGGCTGGGTCGACCCGTCCCGCGGCCTGGTCGTCGCGCGAACCGGGCAACGGGTGCGCCTGACCGGCGGCGTCACGGTCACCGGCGTCAAGGGCGGGCACGCGCCAGACTTCGAGGCCCTGCATCGGGGCCTGCAGCACTGGTTCCCGGGCTCCGTGCTGCACAGCCAGGTGCAGCAGGGCCAGAGCCGCCGTGCGCTGACGGCGGACGGCCTGCCGCTGCTCGGCGCCAGCGGCCGTCCGGGCCTGTGGCTGAACCTGTCGCCCGGCGGCAATGGCTGGGGCCTAGCCTGCGGCGCGGCGCAGGTGCTGGCGCAGCAGATCGCCGGCCAGGCCCCGCCGCTTGACATCGGCCCGCTCGGCCCACAGC
>SEEY01000062.1 GCA_004211235.1 Rubrivivax sp. | reverse complement strand
GACGAGCCGCGCCGCATCGTGCAACCGCAGCCCATGCCGCAGGTCGAAGCGCCGCGCCCCATGCCGATGCCGGAGCGCCCGTCGGTCGTCGAGCCCCCGCGCCGCGTCGAGATGCCGATGCGCCAAACCGCGCCGGAGCCCGCGCGGATGCCGATGCCGCAGGCCCAGCCGCAGCCGCAGCCCCAGGTGCAGGCGCCGTCGCGCAACGAAGGCCCGCAGCGGGGTCGCCAGGACGGTGGGCCGGTTCGCAACAACGGCCGCGAGCGCGAGAAGCAGAACGACCGTTGACCCGCGGTCCGGCAAGACCGGATCAGCTCAGAGCAACGGCTTCAGCGCCGGCCAGACGTTGTCCAGCATCGCCGGATGCGCCTTGGCGAGCGGATGGATGCGGTCGGGCTGGAACCACTCCAGCGCATCCGCCCGGTCCGCCACGCCCTTGAGCAAAAAGGGCACGAAGCCGGCGCGCGCCTGTCGGGCCACGTCGCCGAACAGGCTCTCGAATTCCCGCCCGTAGGCCGAACCGTAGTTGGGCGGCACCTGCATGCCGACGACGATGACCTTGGCGCCGGCTTCCTGGGCGGCGCGCGCCATCGCCAGCAGGTTGTCCCGCGTGCCGGCCAGCGGCAGGCCGCGCAGCGCGTCATTGCCGCCGAGTTCAAGGATGACGATGGCCGGCCTGTGCGTGCGCAGCGCCGCCGGCAGCCGGCTGCGGCCGCCGGACGTGGTGTCCCCGCTGATGCTGGCATTGACGACGCGGTGCGGCTTGCCTTGCGCGGCCAGGCGCGCCTGCAGCAGCGCGACCCAGCCGGTGCCGGCCTTCAGGCCGTACTCGGCAGACAGGCTGTCGCCGACGACGAGGATGACGGGCGCGTCTGCCGCGGCCATCGCCGACCCTGACGTCCAGCCGGCCATGACCCCCACGCTAAAGTGCGCCAACACCGCTCGCCGTCGCAGTCCCCACATGCCAGAAGCCCTCGTCCAAGTTGATCAGATCACCAAGCGCGTGCGCGACGCGACCGGGGAGCTGACGATTCTGCATGACATCAATTTCGAGCTGACAGCGCGCGAGTCGGTCGCCATCGTCGGCGCCTCGGGTTCGGGCAAGAGCACCCTGCTCGCCATCCTGGCCGGTCTGGATGTGCCCAGTGACGGCACCGTCAGGTTGCGCGGTCAGGACCTGTTCACGCTGGACGAGGACGAGCGCGCCGCGGTACGTGCCCGCGAGCTGGGCTTCGTGTTCCAGAGCTTTCAACTGTTGCCGAATCTCACGGCGCTCGAGAACGTCATGCTGCCGCTGGAGCTGCGTGGCGCGCGTGATGCCCGCGATCAGGCGGCGGCGATGCTGGCGCGCGTCGGCCTGGGCGAGCGCCTGGGCCACTACCCGCGCGTGCTGTCTGGCGGCGAGCAGCAGCGTGTGGCACTGGCGCGGGCCTTCGTGCAGCGCCCGGCGCTGCTGCTGGCCGACGAGCCGACCGGCAGCCTGGACTTCGCCACCGGCGCCTCCGTCATGGAGCTGATGTTCGAGCTGAACCGGGAGGCCGGCACGACCCTCGTGCTCGTCACGCATGACCGCGAGATCGCGGCGCGCTGCGAGCGGCAATTGCGCATCGAGGCGGGACGGCTGGTCGCCTGAAAGACAAAAGCCCGCCGACGTTCGTCAGCGGGCTTGCGGGTGCTGCCTTCAGGCAGCCTGAGGCGCCACGCGCCTCGGGGGTGGGCCTACTTCGGCAGCTTGTAGTCCGTCTTGGCCTTGTCGAAGAGGCTTTGCTGGTACTCGGCCATCTTCTGCTGTTCGATACCTTGCTTGATGCGTGCCTTGACGTCGTCGAAGGCCGGGAAGGTGACCGGGCGGACGTCTTCCAGCTTGATGATGTGATAGCCGAACTGGCTCTTGACCGGCTCGGCGGTCACCTGGCCTTTTTCCAGCGCAACCATGGCGGTGTTGAACTCGGGCACGAAGCCGTTGCTCTTGGGATTCTGGTAGTCCAGATCACCGCCCTTTTCAGCGGAGCCGGTGTCCTTGGAGTTCTTCTTGGCGAGCTCTTCGAAATTAGCGCCGGCCTTGATCTGGGCGGTCAGGGCCTTGGCGTCTTCTTCCTTCTCGACCAGGATGTGACGGACCTTGTATTCGCTGCCGGAATTGGCCTTCTTGATCTCTTCGTACTGCGCCTGGGCATCGGCGTCGCTGACGGGGTTCCTGGTGCGGAAGTCTTCCATCAGGCCGCGCATCAGCACCATCTGGCGCGCCAGCTCCATCTGCATCTTGTAGTCGGCGGTCTGCGGAATGCCGCGGGCCTCAGCAGCCTGGACGAAGATCTCGCGGCGGACGACTTCGTCGCGCACCTGCGCTTCGAGCTCCGGCGAGCGCTGCTGCTGGCCGCTCTTCGTGACCTGCTGGATCAGCGCCTCGACGCGAGCCTTGGGCACGGGCTTGCCGTTGACGGTGGTGATGTTCTGCGCGATTGCGGCAGCCGGCAGCAAGGCCGAGATGGTGGCCGCGACGACGGCGGCGAGCGCAAACTTCTTCATGGGGGGGTGGGGGTGTGACTCAGGCTAAGGAAATCGCGCCCGGGACGGGCGCGTGGTTCGATCAAGCTCGACCTTCAAGCCTCGCCCGGCGCGCGGGCGTCGATGGCCAGCGCGTGGATTCCGTGCTGCATCAGGTCGGACAAAGAATGATAAACGAGGCGGTGCCGGGCCAATCTTTGCAGTCCGGTAAAGCGATCCGACACGACAGCCACGTGAAAGTGGCCACCCTCGCGCGCACCGGCGTGGCCGGCGTGGTCGGCGCTGTCGTCGCGCACGGCGAGTTCGAGCGGCGCGAGTTCGGCTTGCAGACGGGCCTCGATTTCGGCGGCAAGGCTCATGGCTTGCCGCCGCCTTCTTCAGGTTCGGGCAGATGCTTGCTCACGTAGAACCCCTGGGCCAGCGTGAACAGGAGCAGCAGCGCCGTGGAGCCATAGGCCTTGAAGCTGACCCAGGTGGACTCCGAGAAGTTGTAGGCCACGACCAGGTTCAGCACGCCCATGAGGCCGAAGAACACGATCCATGCGCGGCTCAGTGCCGCCCACACCTGGGGTGGCAGGGCCAGCTCGGCGCCCAGCATGGTCTGGATCAGGTTCTTGCGGAAGAAGACCTGCGCGCCCCAGAAGGTGAGCGCCATCGCCCAGTAGACGCCAGTGGGCTTCCACATGATGAAGGTCTTGTTGTGGAACCAGACGGTCAGCGCGCCGAGCGTGGTGACCAGCACCAGACTGATCCACAGCATCAGGTCGACTTTCCTGCGCATCAGTTTCAGGACGGCCACCTGCGTCAGCGTGGCGACCATCACGACCAGCGTGGCCAGCATCACGGGGCCTTCCTCGACGCCGACAACGCCGCCCGACACCATGAAGCCGAAATGCTCGGTCGTGAACGCCGCCGCCCAGGCCGCGTGGTTCTTGGCGTACTGGTAGGAGCCGAAGAAAAGGATCAGCGGGAGAAAGTCGAACAGCAGCTTCATGCGCCGGGATTGTCTTTCACGAAATCGATGGACGCGGAGTTGATGCAGTAACGCTCGCCGGTGGGCTCGGGGCCGTCGGGAAAGACGTGCCCGAGGTGAGAGCCGCACTTGTTGCAGCGCACCTCGACACGGACCATGCCGTGGCTGCGGTCGACGATGCGCTCGATCACCTCGCTGTTGACCGGTGCCCAGTAGCTGGGCCAGCCGCAGCCGGCGTCGAACTTGGTGTCGGCCTCGAACAGCGGCGTGCCGCAGCCGACGCAGTTGTAGTGGCCGCTGGGGTCGAAGTGGTCCCAGTACTTGCCGGTGAAGGCGCGCTCGGTGCCGGCCTGGCGGGCGACCTGGTACTGCGTGGCGTCGAGTTGCTCGCGCCACTCGGCATCGGTCTTCTGAACGGGGTAGGGCTTGCTGGAATCGTGATTCATGATGAACAGGACACTTCGAGGCAAAGGGCCCAGTCGCGGTGGCGGTGCCGCGTCGCTGGGGAGTTCGGGTTCGTCGAGCGGGCGGCTCAGAACTTTCAGCAGCGCTGCGCCTGCCGGCAAATTGCTGCGCCGCGACGGCGTCATTCGGGCCAGTTTAGTGAGACCCTCCCGGCCCTCGCTCGCCTGGGTGTTTCCCCGGGGTGCGCGGGTCGCGGTTGTGACGTTCTACGCAGGAATCCCAGGGCTAGACTGGGCCGATAAATAGCCAGGAGACAACCATGGCATTGATGGGCCGGATGATGTCGGACCCCCTGCTGATCTCGTCGTTGCTGAAGCACGCCGAGCGGCATTCGGGCGAGACCGAGATCGTCAGCAAGCGGGTCGAGGGCGACCTGCACCGCAGCAACTGGCGAGAAGTGGCGCGCCGCTCGCGCCAGGCCGCGCAGGCGTTCGCGCGGCTGGGCTGCGTGGCCGGCGACCGCGTTGCCACGCTGGCCTGGAACGGCCACCGCCACCTCGAGATCTATTACGGCACCTCGGGCTCGGGCCTCGTCTGCCACACGGTCAATCCGCGCTTGTTCCCCGAGCAGATCGTCTGGATCGCCAACGATGCCGAGGACCGGGTGCTCTGCTTCGACGCGACCTTCCTGCCGCTGGTCGAGAAGATCGCGCCGCTGCTGAAGACGGTGCAGCACTTCGTGCTGATGACGTCGCGCGCCCACATGCCCGCCAGCACGGGCATCGCCAACCTGTTGTGCTTCGACGAACTGCTCGACGCCGAGAACGGCGACTACATTTGGCCGACGTTCGACGAGAACACCGCGTCCAGCATCTGCTACACCTCCGGCACCACGGGCCACCCCAAAGGTGCCGTCTACAGCCACCGCTCCACCGTGCTGCACGCCTACGCGTCGGCGCTGCCGGATGCGATGGACTGTTCCAGCCGCGACGTGGTGCTGCCGGTCGTGCCGATGTTCCACGTCAACGCCTGGGGCCTGCCTTACAGCGCGGCCCTGGTGGGCTTCAAGCTCGTGCTGCCCGGGCCGCATCTGGACGGCAAGAGCCTCTACGAGCTGTTCGAGAACGAGAAGGTGTCCTTCAGCGCCGGTGTGCCGACCGTGTGGCTGGGGTTGCTCAATCACGTCAAGGCCAACGGCCTGAAGTTCTCGACCTTCAAGCGCACCGTCATCGGCGGCGCGGCCTGCCCGCCGGCGATGATGAAGTCGCTGCAGCAGGACTTCAACGTCGAGGTCATCCATGCCTGGGGCATGACGGAGATGTCGCCGCTGGGCACGCTGTCCAAGCTGACGGCGCGCCAGCTTGCGTTGCCTGCCGAGGCGCAGCAGCGGCTGCTGGAGAAGCAGGGCCGCGTCATCTACGGCGTCGACATGGCCATCATCGACGACGAGGGCCGGTCACTGCCCTGGGACGGCCAGGCTTCGGGCAACCTGGTCGTGCGCGGGCACTGGGTGATCTCGCAATACTTCGGGCACTCTGAGTCGCCGCTGGTCAGAGTGGACGGCGAGCCGGGCTGGTTCCCGACCGGCGACGTCGCCACCATCGACGCGGACGGCTTCATGCAGATCACCGACCGCAGCAAGGACGTCATCAAGTCCGGCGGTGAGTGGATCTCGTCCATCGATCTCGAGAACATCGCCATGGCCCATCCGGCCGTGCACGAGGCGGCCGTCATCGCGGCCAAGCACGTGAAGTGGGATGAGCGCCCGCTGCTGGTCGTCGTGAAGAAGCCCGACGCGGCGCTCACACGCGAGGAGCTGCTGGCGTTCTACGAGGGCCGCATCGCCAAGTGGCAGGTTCCTGACGATGTCGTCTTCGTCAGCGAGATCCCGCACACGGCCACCGGCAAGGTCCAGAAGCTCAAGCTGCGTGAGCAGTTCACGAGCCACAGGCTGCCCACCGCGTGAGCCTTCAGTCCGTCAGTTAGAGCGCAGAGCAAGAACCTCAACAGGAGACAAGCATGAACGACAACACCACCGCCCGTTTCACCTTGCGTACGCTGGCCGCCGCGGCGGCCCTTGTGCTGGCCACCGGCGCGGCCCAGGCCCAGAAGGGCGAGACGGTCAAGCTCGCCTACATCGATGCGCTGTCGGGCCTCATGGGTCCGGTCAGCCAGAACCAGGTCAAGACCTTCCAGTTCCTCGGCGAGAAGTTCAACAAGAGCAACCCGGCCGGCGTGAAGTTCGAGGTCGTGCCCTTCGACAACAAGCTGAGCCCCGCCGAGTCGCTGAACCTGCTGAAGGCCGCCACCGACCAGGGCATCCGCTACATCATGCAGGGCAACGGCTCTAGCGTCGCGCTGGCGCTGACGGACGCGATCCAGAAGTACAACGAGCGCAACCCCGGCAAGGAAGTCGTCTACCTGAACTACTCGGCGGTGGACCCGGACCTGACCAACAGCAAGTGCAGCTACTGGCACTTCCGCTTCGACGCCGACACCTCCATGAAGATGGAGGCGATGACGACCTTCATGAAGGACCAGCCGGACGTGAAGAAGGTCTTTCTGCTGAACCAGAACTACGCCCACGGCCACCAGGTTGCCAAGTACGCCAAGGAGAACCTGGCCCGCAAGCGCCCTGACATCCAGATCGTCGGCGAAGACCTGCACCCGCTCGCCCAGGTGCGTGACTTCGCGCCCTACGTCGCCAAGATCAAGGCCAGCGGTGCGGACACCGTCATCACCGGCAACTGGGGGTCGGATCTGTCCCTGCTCATCAAGGCCGCGAACGAGGCGGGCTACAACGGCAAGTTCTTCACCTACTACACCGGCGTGACCGGCACGCCGACGGCCCTCGGCCAGAACGGTGCCGGGCGCGTCTACCAGGTGGCCTACAGCCACTACAACATGGGCGGCGAGGCGCAGAAGAACGCCGAGGAATACAACAAGAAGTTCAGCGACGACATGTACACGCTGAGCATCCAGCACATCTACACGATGCTGAGCACGGCCATGGCCAAGGCCAAGTCGACCGACCCCGTCAAGGTGGCTGCGGCGATGGAGGGCCTGACGGTCAAGAGCTTCAACGGCGACGTGACGATGCGCAAGAGCGACCACCAGCTCCAGCAGCCGCTGTTCATCTCGGTCTGGCAGAAGGCGGACGCCAAGTACCCCTACAGCCCCGAGAAGACGGGCATGACGCTGGTGCCGGTGACGCAGTACGACTCGTACGTGTCGTCGACCCCGACTTCCTGCCAGATGAAGCGGCCCGGCTAAGCGGTCGGCCCATCTTGCTACTGCGCGGGCCGATCTCGGGCTCGTGGTGCTCGCCGTACGGGAGTACGGCTGCGCGCCTCGAACCCGACCTCGACCCGCTCGCTACGCAATCTGGGCCAACCGCTGCGCATGTTCTCCAACGTTCGCCCTCAGGATCAGCTTCTTGGATCAAGTCTTCATCAACCTGCTGAACGGCCTGTCGTCCGGCCTGCTGCTGTTCATGCTCAGCTCGGGCCTGACGCTGATCTTCAGCATGATGGGCGTGCTGAACTTTGCGCACGCCAGCTTCTACATGATGGGTGCCTACGTGGCCTACTCGCTGGTGGGCGTCGTCGGCTTCTGGCCGGCGCTGCTGCTGGCGCCGCTCGCCGTCGGGCTGATGGGCGCGGGCTTCGAGCGCTTCGCGCTGCGGCGCGTGCACAAGTTCGGCCATGTGCCGGAGCTGCTGATCACCTTCGGCCTGAGCTACGTGATCCTGGAACTCGTGCAGCTGATCTGGGGCCGCACGGCGGTGCCCTTCCCGCCGCCGCCGGAGCTGCAGGGCTCGGCCTTCACCATCATCTCGGCGCCAGGGCAGGGCACGTCCTTCGCGCTCGGCAAGGCCGCGCCCGAGCTGTGCGCGGCGGCGATGTGCTCGACCTTCCCGATCACGCGCGCCTTCATGATGTTCGTCGCTCTGTTGATGCTGATGGCGCTGTGGCTGCTGCTGACGCGCACCCGCGTCGGCCTCGTCATCCAGGCGTCGCTGTCGCATCCGGAGATGGTCGAGGCGCTGGGGCATAACGTGCCGCGCGTGCTGATGCTGGTTTTCGGCAGCGGCTGCGCGCTGGCCGCGCTGGCCGGTGTCATCGGCGGCATCACCTTCGTGACCGAGCCCAACATGGCCATCATCGTCGGCTCGATCATCTTTGTCGTCGTGGTGGTCGGCGGCATCGGCTCGCTGGCTGGCGCCTTCGTCGGCTCCATCGTCATCGGCCTGCTGCAGACGCTGCCGCTGACGGTCGACGCCTCGCTGGCCTCGGCGCTCACGTCCGTCGGCTTCACCGTCACGCCCGACACGCCCGGCTACCCGGTGCTGCGTCTGGCGTTGAAGGACGTCGCCCAGATCCTGCCCTACCTGCTGATGGTGCTGATCCTGATCTTCCGGCCCAAGGGCCTCCTCGGTACGCGAGAAGACTGATGGCGACGCCGAGAGATTTCCACTTCAAGCCGCTCAACGTCGGCCGCTGGATCGTCTGGGGTTTCTTCGCCCTGATCCTGCTCGTGGCGCCGCGCATCTGGACCTCGGGCCTGGCGCAGACCATGCTCACGCAGATGGGCATCGGCATCATTGCCTGCCTGGCCTACAACATCCTGCTCGGCCAGGGCGGCATGCTCAGCTTCGGTCACGCCGTCTACAGCGGCATGGGCGCCTTCCTGGCCATCCATGCGCTGAACAAGGTGGGCGCCGGCACGCTCGGCCTGCCGGTCAGCCTGGTGCCACTCGTCGGCGGGCTGGCGGGGCTGGTGTGCGCGGCATTGCTCGGTTATGTGTCGACCAAGAAGGCCGGCACGCCGTTCGCGATGATCACGCTGGGCATCGGCGAGCTGGTGTTCGCGCTGGCGCTGATGCTGCCCGAGTTCTCGGGCGGCGAGGGCGGCGTGTCCAGCAACCGCGTCATCGGCCAGCCGGTGCTCGGCATCAGCTATGGCCCGCAGATCGAGGTCTACTACCTCGTCGCCGCCTACTGCTTCGTCTGCACCGCGGCCATGTTCGCGCTCACGCGCACGCCGCTGGGCCGCATGCTGAACGCCGTGCGAGACAACCCGGAGCGCGTCGAGTTCATCGGCTACGACACGCACTGGGTGCGCTTCCTCGCCTTCGGCATCTCCGGCTTCTTCGCCGGCGTGGCGGGCGGCCTGGGCGCCATCAACACCGAGATCGTCAACGGCGAAGTGCTGCATGCCTCGCGCTCCGGCGCCTACCTGCTGTTCACCTTCCTCGGCGGCGCGACCTTCTTCTTCGGCCCGGTCATCGGCGCGGTGCTGATGGTGCTGTGCGGCGTGCTGCTGTCGGAGCTGACCAAGGCCTGGCTGCTCTACCTCGGGCTGATCTTTCTCTTCATGGTCATGTACGCGCCGGGCGGCGTGGCCAGCCTGATCCTGATGAACCTGCGCGTGGCGGCCTTCGGAAAGCTGGGCAGGATCTGGACGTCCTATCTGGCGCTGGCCGGCTCGGCGCTCGCGGCGCTGGTGGGCGCCGCCGCCATGATCGAGATGATCTACCACCGACAGCTCAACGAGGCGCTCGGCCCCGAGCTCCGCTTCATGGGCGCGACGCTGAACAGCTCGGGCGTGGACGCCTGGTTCGGCGCCGCCTGGCTGATGATCGTCGGCATCGGCCTGTTCGAGGTGGCGCGGCGGCATTACGCCTGGCAGTGGGGCGAGATCCAGGAAGACATCGAAAAGGAAATCAAGCGGAGGGAGGCGCTATGACGGCAACGACGCCTGCGCTTGAGCTGCGCGACCTGCGCAAGAGCTTCGGCAAGAGCGAAATCATCCGCGGCGCCAGCCTGGCAGTGCAGGCCGGCGAGCGCGTGGCCATCATTGGCCCCAACGGCGCGGGCAAGAGCACGCTGTTCAACCTCATCAGCGGTCGTTTCGCGCCGACCTCGGGCGAGATCCACCTGCACGGCCAGCGCATCGACGGCAGGAAGCCCTACGAGATCAACCGCCAGGGCCTGTCGCGCAGCTTCCAGGTCTCCAACCTGTTCACGCGCCTCTCGGTGTTCGAAAACATCCGCTGCGCCGTGCTGTGGAGCCTGGGCCACCGCTACGCCTTCTGGAAGTTCCTGGCCGACCTGGACGACGCCAACGACCGGGCCGAGCAGATCCTGGAAATGATCAAGCTCGACAGGAAGCGCGACGTGCTGGCGATGAACCTGACCTACGCTGAAGCCCGCGCGCTGGAGATCGGCATCACCATCGCCGGCGGCTCCAGCGTGATCCTGCTGGACGAGCCCACGGCCGGCATGAGCAAGAGCGAGACGAAGCGCTTCATCCAGTTGATCCGCGACGTGACGGTCGGCAAGACGCTGCTGACCGTCGAGCACGACATGGGCGTCGTCTTTGGCCTGGCCGACAAGATCGCCGTGCTCGTCTACGGCGAGGTCATCGCCTTCGACACGCCCGACGCGGTGCGCGCCAATGCAAGGGTGCAAGAGGCCTACCTGGGCTCGGTTCTCGCCGAGGTTCATTGATGCCCCCACGTTCACTTCGTTCACTGCCCCCCAAGGGGGCGCGCGCCGCCTTTGGGGCGGCCCGGCAGGAGGCGCATGCATGACCGGCAGGACATTGACCCTGGACAACGTCCACGCCTTCTACGGCAAGAGCCATGTGCTGCATGGCGTGAGCCTGCAGGTGAACCCGGGCGAGATCGTCAGCCTGCTGGGCCGCAACGGCGCCGGCCGCTCGACCATGGTCAAGACCATCATGGGCCAGGTCGATGCCAAGGGCTCCGTGAAGTTCGGCGACCAGCAGCTGGTCGGGCGCAAGGCCTATGAGATCGCCCATCTGGGCATCGGCTACGTGCCCGAGAACCGCGACATCTTCCCCAAGCTGACGGTGCACCAGAACCTGATGCTGGGCGAGAAGAAGACGGGTGCGAAGAACGCGCGCTGGAGCTTCGACGACATGTACCGCATGTTCCCGCGGCTCAAGGAGCGCCAGCACACCGAGGCCGGCGTGCTGTCCGGCGGCGAGCAGCAGATGCTCACGCTGTGCCGAACGCTGATGGGCGACCCGGATCTCATCATGATCGACGAGCCCACCGAGGGCCTGGCGCCCAAGATCGTCGAGCTGGTGGCGGAGTACCTGAAGACGCTCAAGGAGCGGGGCATCGCCGTGCTGCTGGTCGAGCAGAAGCTGGCCATCGCGCTGGAGATCTCCGAGCGCTGCTACGTGATGGGCCATGGCCGCATCGTCTTCGAGGGCACGCCGGCCGAGTTGCGCGGCAATGCCTACATCCGCAAGGAGTGGCTGGAGGTTTAGCAGGCGGTTCAGCGGGCGGTTCAGCGGGGCGCTAGCTGAGCAACTTCCGCTGCGCCGCTTCCGCCAGTTCCGCGCCCTGGCGGCCGTCTTCCGGGAACACGGCCGTGCCCAGGCGCACGTGCAGATGCATCGACCGGCCGTCCACGCCATAGGCGCCTCTGAGGGCCTGACGCAGGCGCCGTTCCACGAGCTCTGCCTCCTGCGCGCCGGCGGCCAGCAGCAGCACGGCGAAATTGCCGTCGCCGACCCGCACCACCTCGTCGGTGCCGCGCACGCGGTTGCGCAGCCGTTGGCTCGCCACCAGCAGCAGGTTCTCGCG
>SEEY01000061.1 GCA_004211235.1 Rubrivivax sp. | reverse complement strand
CCGTCCAGAAGGTCGAGACCGTCGTCGTCAGCGGCCGCCGCGCGGCCCTGGAGTCCGCCCAGAAGATCAAGCAGAACTCCGATGAAATCGTCGACTCCATCGTCGCCGACGACATCGGCAAGCTGCCGGACCGCTCCGTCACCGAGGTGCTGCAGCGCGTCGTCGGCGTGACCATCGACCGCACCATGGCCAAGGGCGACCCCGAGCACTACTCGGTGGAAGGCTCGAGCGTGAACATCCGCGGCTTGTCCTTCGTCCGTTCCGAAGTGAATGGCCGCGACACCTTCTCCGCCAACGGCGGCCGCGCGCTGAACTTCGAGGACGTGCCGCCCGAACTGCTCGCCGGCGTCGACATCTACAAGAACCCGTCGGCTGCGCAGATTGAAGGCGCCGTCGGCGGCCTGGTGAACCTGCGCACCGCCCTGCCCTTCGACTACAGCGGCTTCAAGCTCGGCGCTTCGGTCAGCGGCAACTACAACGCGCTGCAGGGCAAGTGGGCGCCGGCCGCCTCCGGCCTGGTCTCCAACCGCTGGAAGACCGACATCGGCGACGTCGGCATGCTGATGAGCGTGGCACACAGCGAGAGCACGACGCGCACTGACCTGTGGCAGGTCGAGCCCTACTACAAGGTCGACGGCACGCACTGGGCGCCCAAGGGCGCGCAATGGCGCGACTCCAACTTCGAACGCAATCGCGACGGCCTGTACGCCGCGGTGCAGTGGCGCAAGGACGACGTCAGCAGCTCGCTGACCTACTTCCAGTCCAAGTACCGCATGCAGTGGGACGAGAACGCGCTGTTCGCCCAGACCAACCCCTGGAACCTCGTCATCGGCAGCGACGCCAAGTACAACGCCAACAACGTGCTGCAGTCCGGCACCTTGACGGCGCCGGCCGATGGCGGCGTCAACTTCGGCGCCGACACGCGCTACATGTCGCGCAAGTCCAAGACCCGGGACCTGGGCTGGAACCTGAAGTGGAAGGTCAGCGACCGCCTGACGGTCAGCACCGACCTGCAGCTCGTCAAGTCCAACACCAACGGCTTCGACTCGACCGTGGCGACCGGCCTGCTGATGCCCAAGGAAACGCTGGACCTGACCGGCTCCACGCCCCGCGTCGTGTTCGACAGCACCGACCTCGCGGCGCTCAAGAACCTCGGCAGCTACTACTGGGCGTTCACGATGGAACACCTGGACCGCAGCACCGCCGAGCAGAAGGCCTGGCGCGCTGACGGCAAGTGGAACTTCGACCACCCGGTGCTGCAGGACCTGCAGTTCGGCGTGCGCCTGACCGACCGCGACGCGACGACGATCAACTCCAACCCCAGCTACAACTGGGCTGCCATCACGCAGACCTGGCAACGCGGCTGGGACATCAAGGACGTGGCCTACCTGAGCGACCCGCGCTACAAGGCGCCCGTCGCCCTGCACGAGTTCAAGAACTTCTTCGGCGGGCAGACGGTGCCGGCGGTCTACGTGCCGGACGTGTCTCTGGCCCAGGGCTACCCTGGCTCCTACGCGGCACTGCACAGGTTCCACGACATCGCCTGCGGCGACCTGCACAACGGCGACTCCTCCGGCTGCGGCACCTGGACGCCGGCGACCTTCGGCACCGCGCCGGAAGGCACGAACGAGCAGCACGAGCGCTCGCAGGCCGCGTACGCGCAACTGCGCTTCGACTTCACCGACGTCGGTACGCCCATTGACGGCAACCTCGGCCTGCGCGCAGTGCGCACCGAGATGAAGGCCAAGGGCTACACGGTGTTCAGCAAGACGGTGCCGTCGGGCCCGAGCACAGGCTTGCCAGTTCCTTCGATCAACAGCTTCAGCAGCCCGATCGACGCCAAGCAGAACTACACCGATGTGATGCCGAGCCTGAACCTGCGCTACAAGTTCAGCGATGCGCTGCAGTTCCGCGCCGCGGCCGCCAAGGCCATTGCCCGGCCAGACTTCTCGCAGCTGCAGGCCTACACGTCGTTGTCGATGACCACGACGCAGCACAACGTGCCTGGCCCGAATCCGGGTGACCCGAGCACCGTCGTCGTCGATGCCATCAACTTCACCGGCACCGCCAATGGCAACCCGATGCTCAAGCCGATCAAGTCGGACCAGTTCGACCTGACGGGCGAGTGGTACTTCTCCAAGAACGGTTCGCTGACGGTGGCCCTGTTCAACAAGCAGCTGAAGGACGTCATCGTCGGTCAGGCGCAGACCGTGACGCTGCGCGACGCCAACAACGCGCCGCTGAACTTCACGGTGACCTCGCCGGTCAACGGCACCAAGGGCCACGCCCGCGGCATGGAGATCGCGTTCCAGCGCTATCTCGACATGCTCCCGGGTTGGGCCTCGGGCCTCGGCGTGCAGGCGAACTACACCTACGTCGACAGCAAGACCAAGCTCTACAACCCGGTCTCCAGCCCTTTCTGCGCCGGCACCAGCGGCAATGCCGACAACCTGAACCTCAACATCAACGGTTGCGACACCGACGGCCGCTCCTTCGGCAACCTGCCGCTGTACAACCTGTCGAAGCACGCCTACAACCTGGCGCTGCTGTATGACTACGGCCCGATCTCGGCGCGCATTGCCTACAGCTGGCGCTCGAAGTACCTGCAGGGCGTCAACGTCAATGGCACGCGCGGAGGCGACGGCCGCCTGGCCAACGGCGACAGCGTGGCCTGGGCGCTCCCGACCTGGAGCGATGCCTACGGCCAGGTCGATGCCGGCGTGACCTACCGCATCAACGACCACTTCAGTGTCAGCCTGGAAGGGCAGAACCTGAACAACGCGCTGGCGCGCCAGTTGATGCAGCAGCAGATCGGCATGATGACGCGCGGGGTGAACTACACCGGCCGCCGCTACGCCGTGCAAGGCAGCTACTCGTTCTAAACGGTGGCATCCTCCGGCGGCCGCGCTCCGCGGCCGCCGGCCCCCATCTCCGAGACCCTGAACACCGATGCTGAAGATGAAGCTTCTTTTCTCGGCGGCTCTGGCCTGCCTGCTCACCGCACAAGCTGCAACCGCCGCCGAGCCGCCCCGCCTCGTGGAACGCGACGGCCGCCATGCCTTGCTGGTGGACGGCAAGCCTTTCCTCATCCTCGGTGCGCAGGCGCACAACTCCAGCAACTATCCCGGCGCGCTCAAGCCCGTCTGGGACGCGGCCAACGACCTGAAGGCCAACACCGTACTGATGCCGGTCGCCTGGGAGCAGGTCGAGCCGGTCGAGGGCCGGTTCGATTTCAGCTTCGTCGACACGCTCGTCAAGGAGGCGCGGCAGCAGAAGAAGCACCTCGTCATCCTGTGGTTCGGCACCTGGAAGAACACCAGCGCCCAGTACACGCCCGAGTGGGTCAAGCTCGATCCGAAGCGCTTCCCCGCCAACATCGACAAGGAAGGCAAGCCCAACTACTCCTTGAGCCCCTTCGGTGCCGAGACGCTGAAGGCCGACAAGAAGGCCTTCGTCGCGCTGATGGGCCACCTGAAGAAGATCGATTCCACCGACCGCACCGTGCTGATGGTGCAGGTGGAGAACGAGGTCGGCACCTACGGCCTGGTGCGTGACTTCGCGCCCGCCGCGCAGGCCGCCTTCGAGCAGCCCGTGCCGGCCGCCGTGCTGGCGCGGCAGAAGCCCAAGGCGGCAAGCTCGGGCACCTGGCGCGAGGTCTATGGCGACTACGCCAACGAGTACTTCCACGCCTGGGCCATCGCCCGCTACATCGGCGAGATCGCTGCCGCCGGCAAGGCCGTCTACGACCTGCCGATGTACGTCAACAACGCGCTGCGCAACCCGCTCGACCAACCGCCCAAGCCCTGGAACAAGGACTTCGCCAGCGGCGGCCCGACCTGGGACGTCATCGACATCTACAAGGCCGCTGCGCCCGCGCTGGACATCGTCAGCCCCGACATCTACAGCGTTGAATCCGAGCAGGTGAACGCCAATTTGCGGCTGTTCCAGCGCCCGGACAACGCGCTGTGGATCCCCGAGATCGGCACCAAGCCGGGCTACGGCCGCCAGCTCTATTCGATGCTCGGCCGCGGTGCCATCGGCGTGTCGCCGTTCGGCATCGACTACTTCAACTACACCAACTACCCGCTCGGCACGACCGCCACCGACAAGGCGCTGGTCGAGCCCTTCGAGCGCGTGTACCGCATGTTCGCGCCCATCCAGCGCCAGTGGGCGCAATGGGCCTTCGACGGCAAGACGCGTGGCATCGGCGAGGGCGACGACCGCAAGCCGCAGCAGCTGGACTTCCCCGGCTGGACGGCCAAGCTGACCTACCGACTGGGCCGCTTCGGCGAGTCCGCCTGGGGCGGTGAATTCGCCAAGCCGGCGGCCGGCACCGAGCAGCCGGACGGCGGCGCCGCCATCGCGCAGATCGGCCCGGACGAGTTCCTCATCATCGGCCAGCGCGTGCGCGTGCGCATGGAGCCCGCGGAAGGCACGAGCGGCATGATGCTGCGCGCCGAGCAGGGCCGCTTCGACGCGCAGGGCCGCTGGGTCATGGAGCGTGTGTGGAATGGCGACCAGGTCGACTACGGCCTGAACCTGCCCGCCGAGCCCATGATGCTCAAGGTCAAGATGGGCCGCGCGAAGTGAGCCTGCGGGTCGGTTCCTGCGGCGCGGTGCGTGCGACCGGCGGCCTCGGCCAGCCCGCGTCATGAAGCGCCTTGTCGTCGCGCCGGGCCTCGCGCTGGGGCTCGCGCTGGGCCTGGCGCTGGGCCTGGCGGTGGCAATGCCGCTGTCGGCCGCCGAGCTGACCCTGCGTTATGCCGCGCCTGCTCCCGATACGGCCCAGGGCTGGGAGCAGCAGGCCTTGCCGATCGGCAACGGTCGCCTGGGCGCGATGCTGTTCGGCCAGGTGGCGCGCGACCGCCTGCAGTTCAACGACATCACGCTGTGGACCGGCGACACCCGGGAGCTGGGCGCCTTCCAGCCCTTCGGCGATGTCGTGCTGGAACTCGACGCCGCCACCGCACCCGTCACGGAGTACCGCCGTGAACTGGACATCGCCCACGCCGAGCACCGCGCGAGCTACGTGCAGGGCGGCGTCCGGTTCGAGCGCGTGGCGCTGGCCAGCCACCCGGCGCAGCTGATCGCCTGGCGCCTCACCGCAAACCAGCCGGGCCGTCATAACGGCCGCATTGCGCTGACCGACCGCCACGGCGCGACCCTGTCCGGCGCCGGCACGACGCTGACCGCCGTCGGCCGCCTGCCCAATGGCCTGGCCTACGCCAGCCAGCTGCGCCTGCTGCATGAAGGCGGCAGCGTCGCCCTCGACGGCAACACCCTCGTCTTCCGCAACGTCGACGCGCTGACCGTCCTCCTCGCCGCCGGCACCAGCTTCGACGATGGCAAGGCGCCGCTGCCGCGCGCGCAGGCCCAACTGGCGGCGGCCCGGCCCTGGCCGCAGCTGCGCGCCGAGCACCAGCGCGATGTCGGCGCCCTGCTCGGCCGCGTGCAGCTCGACCTCGGCACCAGCCCGGCCGAGCGCCGCGCACTGACGACCGATGCGCGGCTGGCCGAGTACACGCGGCACGGCGGCGACCCGGAGCTGGAGGCGCTCTACTTCCACTACGGCCGCTACCTGCTCGTCAGCAGCTCGCGCGACTCGCTGCCCGCCAACCTGCAGGGCCTGTGGAACGACGCGCTGCAGCCGCCCTGGAATGCGGACTACCACAGCAACATCAACCTGCAGATGAACTACTGGCCGGCCGAGCCGACCAACCTGGCCGAGGCCGCGCGGCCCTTCCACCGCTTCGTGCAGCGCCTCATCCCCGAATGGCGCCGCCCCATCGCCGAGCGCGCCGCGCAGGCGCTGAAAGACCCGAAGACCCTGCCGCCCGAGACCCCGCCCTGGGACAACTCGGTGCAGCCGCCGATCGAGACTTTTCTGACCCCGCAATCCAGGCCCGTGCGCGGCTGGACGGTGCGCACCGCCACCAACCCCTTCGGCGCCCAGACCTATCTCTGGAACATGACCGGCAATGCCTGGTATGCCCGCCACTTCTGGGAGCACTATGCCTTCACGCAGGACAAGGCCTTCCTCCGCGACGTGGCCTGGCCGGTGCTGCAGGAAGTGGGCGAGTTCTGGGAGGACCGGCTCAAGGCGACGCCCGACGGCAAGCTGGTGGCGCCCGACGGCTGGTCGCCCGAGCACGGCCCCATCCAGGACGGCGTGGCCTACGACCAGCAGATCCTGTGGGACCACTTCGACAACATGGCGCAGGCGGCGGAGGTGCTGGGCGACCGCGCCGCGCGCGACCATGCCGCGGCGATCCGCGACCGCCTCGCCGGCCCGCGCATCGGCAGCTGGGGCCAGCTGCTGGAATGGCAGACCGAGCTGAAGGATGCCGTGCTCGACACGCCGCAGGACACGCACCGCCATGTCTCGCACCTGTTCGCGCTGTTCCCGGGCCGGCAGATTTCCGTGGCGCGCACGCCCGAGCTGGCCGCCGCCGCGCGCAAGACGCTGCAGGCGCGCGGCGACGTGAGCACCGGCTGGTCCATGGCCTGGAAGATGGCCTACTGGGCGCGGCTGCGCGACGGCGACCATGCCCACCAGCTGCTGCGCGGCCTGCTCGCCCAGCCCGGCGCCAAGGCGGCCCGACAGGGTGGTGAAGTCCATCAGGGCGGCACCTATCCCAACCTGTTCGATACCCATCCGCCCTTCCAGATCGACGGCAACTTCGGCGCCACCGCGGCCGTCGCCGAGATGCTGCTGCAGTCGCAGGACGGTGTCATCGACCTGCTGCCGGCCCTGCCCGCCGCCTGGCCTGAAGGGTCGGTCAGGGGCCTGCGTGCGCGCGGCGGCTTCGAGGTCGACATGGCCTGGGCCGAGGGCCGGTTGACGCGCGCCACCGTGCGCTCGGTGGCCGGCGCCGGCGGCGGGCGCGTTCGCGTCGGCGAGCGCATCGTCGAGTTGAAGCTCAAGCCCGGCCGGTCGCGCACGCTGCTCGCCAAAGACCTCTGACATGCACCTCTTCCTGCTCGCCCGCCGGGCCGGGCGGCACGCCTCAAGCCTGCCCTGAATCCATGGCTCCCGCCCTCTGACGCTGCAAATCCCCGTGCCTCCCGCACCATGCCCTGACTCCATGACTGCACTGACCTACTCCAGCCCCTTCCCCGCCGACTTCGTCTTCGGCGTCGCCGCCGCCGCGCCGCAGATCGAGGGCGCCGCCTTCACCGACGGCAAGGGCGAATCCATCTGGGACCGCTTCTGCCGCACGCCGGGCAAGGTGCATGACGGCGACACGCTCGACGTCGCCTGCGATCACTACCACCGCTTCGACGAGGACTTCGCGCTGATGGCCTCGCTGGGCCTGAAGTACTACCGCCTGTCGCTGGCCTGGCCGCGCATGTATCCCAATGGCGACGGTGAACTCAATCAGGCCGGCCTGGACTTCTATCACCGCCTGTTCGACAGCATGAAGAAGCACGGCATCGAGCCGTGGGTGACGCTCTTCCACTGGGACCTGCCGCAGTCGCTCGAAGACCGCGGCGGCTGGACCTCGCGGGTCACCGTGGACGCCTTCGGCCGCTATGCCGACACGGTCGTCAAGGCCTTTGCCGGCGAGGTGAAGCACTGGATCACGATGAACGAGATCCGCTGCTTCACCGAGCTGGCCTACGGCTGGGGCACCAAGGCGCCGGGCCGCAAGGAGAGCGCACAGGTCGTCAACCAGACCTTCCACCATGCGCTGCTCTGCCATGGTCATGGGGTGAGGGCCGTGCGCGAGTTCGGCGGCGCGGGGGCGGTCGTCGGCCTGACGGACAACCTCGATGTCTGCATCCCGGTCACCGAGACGCCGGCGGACATCGCCGCCGCCAAGGCCTGGTTCCTCGAGAAGAACGCCCACGTGCTGGGCGCCATGCACGCCGGCAGATATCCGGCGGACTACCTGGCCCGCGTCGGCGCCGATGCACCCCAAGTGCAGCCTGGCGACTTCGACCTCATCAGCGCGCCGACCGACCACCTCGGCGTGAACATCTACACCGGCACCTATGTGCGCGCCGGCAGGAACGGCGCGGCCTTCGAGGCGCTGCCACCGCCGGTGAACTACCCGCGTGCCGACAGCCCCTGGCTGCGCCTGGTGCCGCAGTCGATCTACTGGGCCACGCGCTTCGCGGCCGAGTGCTACGGGCATGAGGCGATCTACATCACCGAGAACGGCTGCGGCTACAACGACGAGCCGGTCGTCAACGGCGAGGTGCTGGACCTGCACCGCCGCGACTTCCTGCGCAACCACCTGCGCGAGGCGCACCGCGCCATCGGCGACGGGGTGCCGCTGAAGGGCTACTTCCTGTGGTCCTTCATCGACAACTACGAGTGGGAAGACGGCTACCAGCGCCGCTTCGGCATCGTGCACTGCGACTACGCGACGCAGGTGCGCACGCCCAAGCTGTCCGCCCTGTACTACGCCGACATCATCAAAGCGCGGAAGATCCTGTGAACGCCAGCACCCTTCACATGGCGCCGGCCGACCGCCTGCCGCTGCGCCAGAAGATCGGCTTCGGCCTCGGCTCCATCCTCGACATGTGGGGCCACTGGCTCTATGCCTCGCTGGCCTTCCAGGTGTTCAACATCTTCCTGGGCGTGGCACCCGGGCTGATCTCGACCGTCCAGGCCATCAAGATCTTCATCGACGCCGGCTCCGACGCGCTGTTCGGCTGGCTCTCCGACAACACTCGCACCAAGTACGGCCGCCGCCGCCCCTTCATCCTCGTGGGCGGCGTGCTGGCCGGCATCGGCCTGCCGCTGATGTTCGCCGTCGGCCGCGGCTGGACCGACATGCAGTACTTCAGCTTCATGCTGATCAGCATGATCATCTACGTGCCGGTGATGAGCTGCTTCAACATGCCCTGGGTCAGCCTCGGCGCGGAGATGACGCCGGACTATCACGAGCGCACCAGCGTCATGGCCGTGCGCAACGCCATCCAGAAGGGGCCCGAGCTGGCGATGTTCTTCGCCGCGCAGTTCACGACGCTGGCCTGGTTCCACGACGCCAACGGCAAGCCCGACATCCTGCGCGGCGCCCAGGTCTACACGGCCATCCTCGGCGCCATCATGGTGGCGGTGTCCATCGCCATCTTCCTGCTGACGCGCGAGCGCTACTACGAGAAGCTGGTGTCGCGCACGCAGACCCACATCCCGTTCGCCGACACGCTGTGGCGCACGCTGCGCTGCAGGCCCTTCCGCACGGTGCTGACGATGTCGCTGGCCTACAGCATCGGCACGGCGATGGTGGGCGCGCTCGGCTACTACGCCACCGTCTACTACGTCTGCAAGGGCGACATCGTGCTGGCGACGAAATGGAACACCGCGATGGGCCTGGCCGGCATGGCCTTCGGCTTCGCCGGCATTCCGTTCTTTACGTGGATCGCGCGCCGCTGGGGCAAGCGCTCCGGCCTGGCCACGGTGCTGACGCTGGCCATCTGCGCCTTCATCGGCGACTGGTGGCTGTACGACCCGGCGCGGCCGTACCTGCAGCTGTTCGCCTGCGGCTTCGTCGCCTTCACCGGCGCGGGCTTCTGGACGCTGTATGCCGCCACCATCGGCGACGTCGTCGACTACGACGAATCCCAGACCGGCCAGCGCCGCGAGGGCTCGTTCTCGGCCTGCCAGTCGTGGATCTCCAAGGTCGGCATCGCGCTCGGCGTGGGCGCCTCCGGCTGGATCCTGCAGTTCACCGGCTTCGATGCCGCCAAGGAAGGCGCACAGGCCCCCGAGGCCATCTTCTGGATCCGCATCCTGCTGTCGGGCATCCCCGTCATCGGTCTGGTGCTGGCGCTGATCGCCATCCTGCGCTTCCCGCTGACGGAGGCCCGCATGCTGGAGATCCGCAACAAGCTCGAAGCGACGCGAGGCACGGTATGACGCTGTCACGTCGCACGGCATTGCAGGTGGCCCTGGCGGGTGCCTCGCTGCCGGCAATTGCCGCGCCGCGCTTTGGCGCCGGCATCGAAGGCCAGCGCAAGGCCGACGTCGGCGACGGCACCTACCTGAACCCCATCGTCGCCGGCGACCACGCCGACCCGACGATCCTCAAGGACGGTGCCGACTACTACATGACGTTCTCGTCCTTCCAGTCCTACCCGGGCGCCGTCATCTGGCACTCGCAGGACCTGGTGAACTGGACGCCGATCAAGGCCGCGCTGACGCAGCCCATCGGCACCGTCTGGGCGATGGACCTGATCAAGCACCAGGGCCGCTTCTTCCTCTACATCCCGGTGCTGCAGGATGCCGGCACCGGCATCTACGTCATCCACGCCGACGACATCCGCGGCCCGTGGAGCGCGCCCATCGACCTCAAGGTGCCGGGCTGCATCGACCCCGGCCACGTCGTCGGCGAGGACGGCCGGCGCTACCTCTTCGTCAATGGCGGCCGGCGCATCCGGCTCAGGGACGACGGCCTCGCCACCGATGGCGCGCTGGAGAACAACGCCTGGAAGCCCTGGCGGTACCCCAGCGACTGGGTCGTCGAGATGTTCGCGCCCGAGGGCCCGAAGCTATTCAAGCGCGGCGAGTGGTTCTACCTGATCTCGGCGGTCGGCGGCACGGCCGGGCCGCCCACCAGCCACATGGTCACCGTGGCCCGCAGCGCTTCAGTGCATGGCCCGTGGGAAGACGCGCCCAACAACCCCATCGTGCGCACCCAGAGTGCCAGCGAACCCTGGTGGTCGCGCGGCCATGCCAGCGTGGTCGAAGGCCCGGCAGGCGACTGGTGGATGGTCTACCACGGCTACGAGAACGGCTTTCGCACGCTCGGCCGCCAGGCGCTCCTGGAGCCCGTCGAATGGACCAAGGACGGCTGGCTGCGCGCCAAGGGTGGCATTCTCGACAAGCCCTTGCGCAAGCCACGCGGTGGCAAGCCGAGCAAGGCCGGCTTCGCACTCTCGGACGATTTCTCCAGCGGCAGGCTCGGCCTGCAATGGGCCTTCCATGCGCCCGGCCCGGAGGAAGGCAAGCGCCTGCGCTTCGAGGACAGGTCGCTCGTCATCCGCGGCAAGGGCAAGGCCCTGCCCGATTCCTCGCCGCTGACCTGCGCCTGCGGTGACCGCAGCTACGAAGTCAGCGTCGACCTCGAGATCACCGGTGAAGGCCACGGCGGCCTGGCGCTGTTCTACGAGGAGCGCGGCCATGTCGGCATCGGCTTCAGCACGACGCAGATGCTGACCTACGGCTACGGCCAGGAGCACACGTGGATGCGCCAGGACATGGCCACCCGCCGTGTGCTCATCCGCCTCGTCAACCGCGAGAACGTCGTCACCTGGCACACCTCCCACGACGGCGGCAAGACCTGGCAACAGCACTCCTGGCAGATGGAGGTCTCGGGCCTGCATCACAACGTGTTCGGCGGCTTCGTCAGCCTGCGGCCTGCGCTGTTCAGCGCCGGCAACGGTGACGTCCGCGCCCGCAACTTTGTCTACAAAGGACTGACCGCATGACATCCCCACGCCGCCGCCAACTCCTCGCCGCCGCCGCTTCCCTGCCTCTCGTGCCCACCGCCATGGCCGCTGCCCAA
>SEEY01000670.1 GCA_004211235.1 Rubrivivax sp. | reverse complement strand
TGCTGGAGCTGACCGACGGCAGGCTCGTCGCGCTGGCCGACTCGACGCTCGGCTTCCGCCACGGCCCGAAGACCATCCTGAACGACCGGACGCTGGTGGTCGTCCTGCTGTCCAACGACCCGTACACCCGCCGCTACGACCTCGACCTGCTGAACGAGCTGCGCCGCGAAGGCCGCGCCCGCGTGCTCGCACTGGGCACCTCCGGCGCCACGGCACTGAACGGCAGCGCGCCGCCGCACGCTGACGATGTGCGGCTGGACCTGCCCGCGTCGGCGCCCGACCTGGCCCTGGCGCCCGTGGCCCTGGTGTTTGCGCAGTGCCTGGCCCTGCTCGCCTCGCTGCGGCTGGGCATCACGCCCGACAACCCGAGCGCATCGGGCACCGTCACCCGCGTCGTCAGCGGTGTCACCATCCATCCCCTGAACCTGCAGCAGCAAGCACGATGAGTTCCCTGTTCCTCGGCATCGACGGCGGCGGCACGAAGACGGCCTTCGTGCTCATCGACGGCGACGGCCGCCTGCTCGCGCGGCATGAGTCGACGACGAGCTATTACCTCGAGATCGGCTTCGACGCGCTGCGCGCCCTGCTCCTGAACGGCGTGCAGGCGGCGCTGCGCGAAGCCGGCGTGACGGCCGCGGACATCGCCCACGCCTTTGCCGGCCTGCCGGCGCACGGCGAAGACAGCGCACTGCTCGCATCCTTCGACACGCTGCTGGCCGACCTGCTGCCGCGCAGCACCGTCGGCAACGACATGGTGTGCAGCTGGGCCGGCTCGCTCGCCGGCGCGGACGGCATCAGCCTCGTCGCCGGCACCGGCTCCATCGCCTACGGCGAATGGGGCGGTCGCAGCGCGCGTTGCGGTGGCTGGGGCGAGGTCTTCGGTGACGAGGGCTCCGCCCACTGGCTCGCGCGCGAGGTGCTGGCGCTGTTCTCGCGCATGGCCGACGGCCGCGCGGAGCCCGGCCCGCTGCTGGGCCTGGTGCGCGAGCACTTCCAGCTGGCGAGCGATCTCGACTTGTGCGCCGCCATCAACGGCAGCGCCGCGCGCAGCGCCTTCGCCCAGGTGGCCCGCCTGGCGACCACGGCAGCGCAGGCCGGCGACGCGCAGGCGCGCCAGTTGCTCGTGCGCGCCGGCGACGAACTGGCGGCGCTGGCCGCCGGCGTGGCGCACAACCTGGGTCTCAACGGCAGCCACGCCGTGCCGGTGTCCTACTCCGGCGGCGTCTTCGCGGCCGGCGATCTGGTGCTGGGGCCGCTGCAGGCAGCGCTGGCTCGTCGCCTGCCCGGCGCCCTGCTGAAGACGCCGCGCTTCGGGCCGGAACTGGGAGCCGCGCTGCATGCCGCGCGCCTGGCCGGCCGGCCTCTGTCGCCGGACGCGCTCGCCCGGGTCGGCTGAGGTTGGCCGCACGCTGGTGCGTCGATATCATTCGAAAGCCCCCAACCTCCGCCGCCCTGATCCGACGACGCATGTCCGCCTCTTTCCACACGCCCGCGAAAACCGAAAGCCCGTTGCTCATCGACGAGCGCCGCCGGCTGATCCGCGAGCTGGTGCGGACGCAGGGGCGGGTCACCGTCGAAGAACTCGCCGAGCGCTTCGGCACGTCGGTGGTCACCATCCGCAGCGACCTGAACTCGCTCGCCTCCACCGGCGCCGTGCTGCGCACCCACGGCGGCGCGCTGGCCCAGCGCGACACCGAGGAAGTGCCCATCGGCGTGAAGCAGAAGCTGCGCCACGAGCAGAAGGTGCGCATCGCCGCCGAGGCCGTGCGCCTGATCCGCGATGGCGAGACCATCCTGCTGGACTCGGGGTCCACGACCGAGGAGATCGCCAAGCAGATCCGCGGCCTGAAGCTGACGTCGCTGAACGTCATCACCAATGCGCTCAACATCGCCGGGCTGCTCGCCACCGTCCCGCACGTCACCCTCATCATGCCGGGCGGCCAGTTGCGGCCGAACTCCTACTCGCTGTCGGGCCCGCAAGCCGTGGCCGCGCTGCAGGGCCTGTACGCCGACCGGCTCTTCCTCGGCGTCGACAGCCTGGACCCGGACATCGGCCTGATGACGCCCCATCTGCTCGAGGCGCAGCTGAACGCGCAGATGATGAAGATCTCGCGCCAGGTGGTGGCCGTGGCCGACGCGTCCAAGCTGATGAAGCGCAACCTGTCCGTCATCGCGCCGGTCGAGCAGCTCGACGTGCTGATCACCGACAGCGGTGCCGACCCGTCAATCGTGGATCAGCTGCGCGGGCGAGGGATCGAGGTCGTGCTGGCCTGAGCCACGCGCGCCGGCAACGCAGGGCGGCCCGTTCAACCGGTCAGCCGTGGCCTCGTGTCGGCCACGCCGGAGATCAGAGATCCTGCGCACAGCCGGGCGGCGTGTAGCTCAGCTCGCGCTGGATGCGCGGCGAGTCGCAGGTCGTCTCCTGAATGGCTGACGCACAGCCGGATAGCGCCGCAAGCATGGTGACGAGCGCAATGCACAGACGAGTCTTCATGGAGAACTCCTTCATGGGTTGCCCCGCCGGGGGGGCGGGGCGGGGGATCGGCGTGGACCTGCCGACACGAAACGCGC
>SEEY01000669.1 GCA_004211235.1 Rubrivivax sp. | reverse complement strand
GTGCAACTTCCGCGGCCTGCCAACCAAGGCTCGTCCGTGCATGCGCCGTTGCCGGTCGCCGCTGTTCGACCGGTCCCTGAAAAGGACTTGTTAGCGCAACCGAAGCGCCACTGGAAAAACGTGTCGGCATGCTTGTTCAGGGCAGGTTGTCCTTGAGATAGATCTCGATGCGGATGGGGTCCACCTCGTGCAGCGTGGGTTGCCGGGCCAACTGGTTCAGCGCCAGCCGGCAGGACGCCCGCGCTTCCTGCGCCGCCGACTGGCCAATGACGGCACAGGCGCTGTCATCCAGCAGGGCGGCGCGCGTGTCCGCGGTCAGCTCGTGGCAGATCCAGGGCAGCCGGCCGGCGGCGCCGGCTGCGTGCAGGGCGGCGTGGACACCACGGTTGCCGGCACCGATGCTGTACAGGCCCGCCAGGTCAGGATGCGCGGCCAGCAGTGCTGCCACCTTTGCCCGGGCAGGCTCGTCGCGGTCATTGCACTCGAGGGGTTCCAGCAGCGTCAGCTGAGGCTGCCGGGCTGCCATCAACTCACGAAAGCCGCGCAGCCGTTCGGCATGGTCCTGCAGGTTCGACGAGCCCATGACGATGCCGACGCGCCCCGAACGGCCGCCAGTGAAGCGGCTGAGCAGGCTGGCCGCCGTGCGGCCGGCAGCGGCGTTGTCGATGCCGATGAAATGGGTGCGGTGGCGCGTCGAGATCTGCGACACCAGCGTCAGCACGCACGTGCCATCGGCGGCCATGCTGTCCACGGCCTCGCGCACCAGCGGGTGGTCCTGCAGCATCAGCGCAATGGCGTCGTACTGGCCACGCAGGCGCCTGACGGCCGCGGCGGCTGCGGCCGGGGCGAAGGTATCGGTGGTGCGGATGTCGAGACGGGCGCCCTGCGCGGTGAGCCAGGGCGTGAGGGCGAGCAACTCGTCGCGCAGCAGACGGACGAAGTCGTTGTCCCCCGACGGCAGCACAAAACACAGCAATGCGCCGCGCTGCTGCACCGCGGTGCGTGGATTCGTCTCGGCCAGGCGCCGCAGGGCCTGTTGGACCCGCAGCAGCGTGCGGGCACTGACGCCTGGCCGCTGGTGGATCGCGCGGTCCACGGTCGCGAGGCTGACGCCGGCCTCGCGCGCGATCTCATCGAGGCGCGCGCGGTGCTCGGGCCTGAAGGGCGCGGGCGCCGGCGGGGGCCGGATGCCGGCGCTTTCCACAGCAGCGGATCGAAGTTGCACGCTTGTCTCCGAGGTCATTGTTATCGCTATCTTAGGAATTGTTAGCTAACAATTGCCTCGGTGTTTCTACGGCTGCGCCGCTTTCCGCAGCAGCTTGACGCCGCTTTTTGGGAACGGGCCTTGCCACCGCCCTGGCCCCAACAAAACCGCGGAGAACATCGTGGACATCGAACTCAAACCGCTCGCCGACCAGGTCATCGTCATCACCGGCGCCTCGAGCGGCATCGGCCTGGCGACCGCACTCGGCGCCGCCGCACAAGGCGCTCGCCTGGTGCTGGCGGCGCGGAGCGGGCAGACCCTGGCCGACGTCGCGCGGCACCTCGGCGAGCAGGGCCGCCAGGTCATCACCGTGGAGGCCGACGTGGGCGACCCGCTGCAGGTCGAGCGCATCGCCACCGCGGCCCTGGCCGAGTTCGGACGCATCGACACCTGGGTCAACAACGCCGGCGTCTCCGTCTATGGCCGCGCGGACGAGATCAGTCTCGAAGACGCGCGCCGCATGTTCGACACGAACTACTGGGGCGTCGTGCACGGCTCGCGCATCGCGCTGCCGCACCTGCGTGTCAACGGCGGCGCGCTGATCAACCTCGGCAGCGAGGCGTCGGAGGCGACGATTCCGCTGCAGGTGATGTACTCGGCCACCAAGCACGCCGTGAAGGCCTTCACCGATGGCCTGCGCATGGAGCTGGAGGTCGACAAGGCGCCGGTCTCGGTGACGCTGATCCAGCCGACCGCCGTCGACACGCCTTACCCCGAGCATGCCGGCAACTACCTCGACCAGGAACCCAAGCTGCCCACGCCGATGATCGAACCGGAGGACGTGGCGGAGCGATCCTCGACGCGGCGCGCAATCCGACCCGGGCGACGCGGGTCGGCGTGATGGCCAAGCTCAACACCACGCTGGCCAAGCTGGTGCCGCCGCTGGGCGAGATGATGGCCGAGATGCAGATGGGCCGCCAGCAGCGCAACGAACTGCCGCGCAGCCGCGAGGGCACGCTCTACCGCGCCGGCGAGTCCGGCCGCGTGCACGGCCGCGGCAATGCCAATGCCGCAGACACGCAGACGGCCAAGGCGATGAACACGCGCTGATCCGCCTCCGGGCGCACGTTGAACACCCTTTGAACAGACGCTCGACGAAGGTTGGGGGCCCGCGGCAGCGGCCGCCTCGCCCCGGGCCGTGCCCGCCTGCCTCCCGCAGCGGCGCATGCGCGCCCGAGCGCTTCATGCGCGGGGCAGGGCGCTCACCAACGATTGACAGAGTGACCAGGAGATGGCGATGAACATGCTCATCTGGCTGATGACGGGCGCCTTGATGGCATGGCTCGTGAGCTGCTGGCGGACGACGCTGGGC
>SEEY01000060.1 GCA_004211235.1 Rubrivivax sp. | reverse complement strand
GTCACTTCCAAGGCCGCGCATGACCCGCCCCTCCCTTCATCAAGCACTCGCCGAATTCCGCTGGTCCAGCGAGCCCGCCCAATGGCACCTGGACGAGATGCTGGAACTGACCACGCGCCCGGACACCGACTACTGGCAGCGCACGCACTACGGCTTCCGGCGCGACAACGGCCACTTCTTCTTCGTGCCGGTCGCTGGCGACTTCAGCCTGACGGTCCACGTCGCCTTCGAGCCGAATGCGCAGTACGACCAGTGCGGCGTGATGTGTCGGGCCGGCGCCGATTCATGGATCAAGGCCTCCGTCGAATTCGAGCCTGACGGGCACAGCCGGCTGGGGTCGGTCGTGACGAACCACGGGTACTCGGACTGGGCCACGCAGGACGTCGCTTCGACGCTGGATCACATGCACTACCGGCTCAGCCGGCGGGGGTCCGATTTCCGCATCGAGTCCTCGACCCGCGACGCCACCTGGCAGCAGATGCGGATCACGCACCTGCACGAGTGCCCGGACGAAATCGACGTCGGCATCTACGCCTGCAGCCCGGTCGGGCCCGGCTTCAAATGCCGCGTGCTGGAGGTCGCGCTGGGAACGAGCGTCTGGGCCGCGTAGGCCGCGGGCGACGCATTTCGCGCACGTCCCGGCAGGCCCGGAGCGGGGCTACTCGATGCGCGCGCCACCCCAGGTCACGACGACCGGACCCGCCGGGTCGGCGCCGTGCTGGCGCACGATCAACTCGACCAGCCGGACCCCGCGCAGGTCGGCGCTGAGTTCGCGCGCCGGCTGGTTGAACTTCATCGGCGACGTCGTCGCCAGCCGACGCCCGTCACCCCAGACCTCGAAGCTGGCGCCGGCCAGCTTGCCCCGCGTCGAGTCGTCCACGCCGACCTGGGCCGTGAAGCGCTCGGAACCCGCGGGCACCTTGAGCTGCAGCCGCGTATCCGCCAGCACGCCGATGCCGTGGCGGAAGACCTGGCGCTGCACGCTCAGGCTCTGGTCGTAGGGCGTCGAGTCGGCCCGCGGCCCGCCCCAGCCGGCATAGGCCGGGCGCGTGCCGCCGTTGTCCGTCGCGGCCCAGGAGGCCAGCGAGCGGTAGACGATCGGGTCCGCCTCCAGCGCGCGGATGCCGTCGCGCGCGACGAAGACATTGCCCGGCCGTTCGGAGACGAAATAGCCGCGCGGCAACAGGTGCCTGCCCGTGGCGACGAACAGCAGCGCCTCGCGGGGCTGCAGCTCGAACTCCTTCTTGCCGGTGAACGTGCCGGCCTCGGCGCGCGCCCAGGCGTCACGCAGTGCGACGGGAGCCGCGGCGTCCATCTTCAGATGTTCGGCGGTCAGTGTGAACCTGGCGTTCGCACCGCTGCGATTGAACAGCAGCACGGCCTTGCGCCCGTCCGACAACGTCTTGACCAGGATCTGACGGTCGCTGTCGGCATAGGCGACGACGCCCTGGTGGCCGGCCGGGTCCTGGTTGATGGCGACCACTTCCGGCGCCTTCAGCAGGTCGATGATCGCCGGCGATACCTTGGACAGGTCGGTGCCGATCATCAGCGGCGCCGCCACGATCGCCCACAGGCCGAGGTGGGTGCGCGCCTCCAGCAGATGCTTGCCGTCGAAGTCGCCGTTGCCGATCTCCAGCATGTCCGGGTCGTTCCAGCGGCCCGGGCCGGCGTAGAACTCGCGCGTGGCCACGGTGTCGAAGTTGTGGACCATCTGCGGGAAGGTGTTGGCGATGTCGCGGCTGGTGCGCCACATCGTGCCGACCTCGGCACCCCAGCTGCGCACGTTGGCGGCGCCCCAGAGGCAGACCGACAGCACGTAGTCGCCATTCGGCCGCACGCTGCGCAGGGCCTGCGTGACCCGGCCGTACAGCGCGCGGGCGCCCTCGATGTCGGACTGGTTGGCATTGCCCTCGACGACCGTCGGTCCGAACTCGCGAAAGCGCCCGGACGTGACCGGCGGCCGGTCCTTGCCATAGGACGACAGGCCGCAGCCGTCGACCTTCAGGAAGTCGAAATTCCACTCGCCGAAGTAGAGCGCGATGTCGCGCTCGACGTGGCCCATCAGGCCCACCTCGCGCTCGGCCTGCGTGCCCTCGGGCAGGTTGGGGCTGTCGGTGTTGTAGGCCTGCGAGCAGGCGTTGCGGCCGATGTCGGAGTACAGGCCTGCCATCAAGCCGAGCGCATGGATGCGGTCGGTGAAGGGGCGCAGCGACGTGCCGGCCGCGCCACCGGTGGCCGCGCTCGGGAACAGCCCCGTGCGCACCTGCAGGCGCCCGTCGGTGAGCCGGCGCTGCAGCCACCAGCCGTCGTCCACGTTGATGCTGCGGTAACCCGCCGCCGCCAGCCCGGTGTCGACGATGACCTGCGCGGAGTCGAGCACCTTCTGCTCGGTGAGGTCCATCTGGAAGGCATTCCAGCTCGACCAGCCCATCGGCGGTGTCGGCGCGCTGCCGACCGCCTGGTGGCCCCAGCGGCCGGTGGCGGCCAGGGGTTGCTGCTGCGCCTGCGCGGCGCCCATGAGGACAAGGAGGGCCGGAGCCAGGGCGGTAACGATGCGAGGTGTCATGCGGTGCGGGTCATCAAGCGGCCGAAAGCGGCGGGGCGATGGAAGTCGGGCTCGGGCGTGTGCGTCGGGCTCCAGCTGGAGTAGACACGACCCGCACCCCGGCCTTCGACACGGAACAGGTTGAGCCGCCAGCCCTCGTCGTCACCTCCGGCAGCCGCCATGGGCACGGCCAGCTCGGCCGTCCAGACCTTGTGCCTGGCGTCGACCTGCGCCCTGGCACGGCTGCCGCCGACGATGCGCTTCTTGCCCGAGGCCTCGACGGCGATCTCCAGCAGCAGACCGTTGGGCGCCACCTCCACCTCGCGGTAGCTCTTGAACCCCGCGCGGTCCGGCGCCTGCAGGAAGACTTCGACGACATCGCGCTCCCACAGCGGCCAGAGGTCGGTGGATGAGCCGGCGCGCTCAAAGTTGGTCAGCGTCTCGTACTTGCAGATGAAGCGCAGATGGAGCTGGCCGGCGCCGCGCAGCAGCTGCACGCGGGTGGACTGTGGGCCGGGGAGCGCCTTGCCCTGCCAGTCGTGGCGGAAGAAGGTCGTGGGTGCATCCGCCCATTGCGACGCGGACGGGAAGCCATCCGCCGCCACCTGCGACACCTTGCCGGCGTAGGCGACGGGCAGCGTGTCGGGCGCGTCGGGGCGCGCCTCGATCAGCAGGCTGTGCGTGAAGCGCACGGGCAGCGTCGGCTTGTCGGCGCTCACCATGCCAAGCGCCGCGCCGGTGAGTGCGTCGCGCACCGCCCAGCGACCCGCCCCGAGGCCGCGCAGCGTGACCGGGCCGTCCCAGCGCTCGGCATAGAAGGCGTAGTGCAGCGCCCCGCCCTGCTCGACGACATGCGTCTCGGGTGTGTCGAAACCCAGGTCGTAGAGCTCGCCGCGATAGCGGCCTTCGGCGAGGCGCTGCTGGTTGTAGAGGCCGACCCACTGGCGCCAGTGCTGCTCGCGCTCGGGCGTCAGCAGGAAGGAGTCCTTGGGCTTGGGGTCCACCGGCCAGGTGAACTTGCTCGCCACCACGGCGCCGATGCCGACGCTGGAGGCGAAGTCCTGCCCGCCGGTGCTCAGCTCGACATGGTCGCCCGCATACGCCGCCCACGGACCCATCAGCGCCTTGAGCGTCTTGCCCTTGTGGCGCACCTGCCAGCTCGACGTGGGGTCGGACGCAGGCGCCTGGTCCATGAAGGGCATGTTGTGGAAGGCATAGCCGGTGCCGCAGGGGCAGACCTCGACGACGGCCTCCGGATTGGCTGCATGGGCGGCGTCGTACATGACCTGGTAGAAGTCGGCGAGCTTCTCGACCGAGTCTTCCGGCCGGGCGTGCTGGTGCGCCTTGTTGAAGCAGGGCGCCACGCCGTTTAGGTGCTGCCCATCCACCTTGAGGCCGTCGAAACCCCAGTCGCCGATGATCTTCTGCACCGTGGCGGCCAGGCGCGCCTGCGTCTTGCCGTAGGCGGGGCAGAGGTAGAGGCTGTTCCACCACGTCACCATCTGCGGCGCGCCGTAGTGGTCGACCAGCAGCATGTCCGTGTGGTCGTGCAGTTCGTCGCTGCCGGGCGCGACGGCGAGCGGCGCGATCCACAGCCGCGCCTTCATGCCGCGGGCGTGGATGTCGGCCACGAGTGCCTTGATGTCCGCCTCGCCCTGGGGGAACTTGGCCAGGTCAGGCGTCCAGTCGCCCGTCTTCACCTGCCAGCCGTCGTCCAGCACGGCCCACTTGAAGCCGAGCTCCTGCACCTTGGGCAGCGTGGCGCGGACGTAGTCGAGCGAGAAGTCGCGCTCATAGCCCCAGGCGCACCATTGGGCCTCGTAGGCGCTGGTGGGCGGCTCGGGCGCGGCCAGCCCTTGCGCGGCCATCAGGCGGCGGTAGCGGTCCAGCGGCACGAAGAAATCGCCGCGGTGCACGGCGAGGAAGGTGGGCGGCGTGCTGAGCGACTGGCCCGGCGCCAGCGTCTGCGGCGCATCGCCGCGCAGGGCGATGTCGACCTGGTCGCCGACGGCCTTCACGGGCAGTGCGACGAGCTGCGGATGCAGCGCGAGGTGGCCGACGGCCAGCCCGACGTCGCGGCGCCAGACGTCCACGACCGGCGTGCCGCCGCCGTAGTCCGACGCATTCATGCCCATGAAGTTGCGTTGCTCGAAGCCGCGCCTGACCGGCTGCACCCAGTCGCGGCGGTCCTCGTGGCTGGCGCCGGAGTAGGTCCAATAACCCTGGGCACCGCCGGCATGGCGCGGTGCGGCGGCCAGGCGATGGGCGGCGTTGACCCAGGCGTCGATGACGAGCGGCTGGTCGCCCGCGTTGATGTAGCTCACGTCCAGCAGCGCGACGCCGGGATGTTCGTCCAGCAACGTGACGGTGAGGCGCTTCTCGATGCCTTGCGCCGACCGGCCGACCAGACGCAGCGTCTGAGCGGCACCGAAGGGCGTGGTCGCCCTGCCCGGCTCGGCCTGTTGCAGGACGAAGCGCGCCACCGGCTTGCCCTTGACGACGAGGTGCTCGCTCGCATCAAAGCCGGTCAGCGCCAGCGGCTGCCTGCCGAGCAGGCTGACGACGCGGCAGCGCAGCTGCTCGTCGAACTGCAGGGCAAGCGCCGCGTCCTGCACGCGCACATGCCCCTTGCCCTGTGCCTGAGCTTGAGCTTGGGCTTGACCGACCGGCAGCTGCGCCGCCAGCGGCGCGGCACCCAGCCACTGCAGGAACGCACGGCGGGCCGTCATCGCGTGCTGCTCCACGCGCCGGCAAAGGTGCGCTCGGCATTCGTGCGGTAGAGCTTGTCCACGACGGCCTTCGGCAGTGCCAGGCCCTGCACGGGCTGGTCGAGGTCGCTCACCTTGAAGCGGTCGGCCGTATTGAAGTAGCGCCAGTGCATGCGCCAGACGCCTTCGGCCTCCCTGGCCAGCGCCGCGCCATCCTGCTCCGGCGCCTGCGACATGTCACTGCCGTAGAGCAGGCGGTCCTGGTACTTGATGAAGAAGCGGCGCACGCGCTCGCGGTCCTTCTGGCTCTGGTATTGCAGCTGGCCGATGCGCGCGGCCACATCCACGACGGCGTCAGGAAACCTGTCGAGAAAGGCCGCCAGTTCGCCCACGTCGCGCTCCAGCGACGCGAGGTGCACGCCGACGAAGCGCAGGCCCGGGTGCGCCGCGACCATGCGGTCGCGCGCAGCCATCTGCTGCTCCCAGCTGGGCATCTCGGGATGCAGGGCCATGTGGTACTGCGGATGCGCCTTGAAGTACTCGCGGTCGTTGTTGACCGTCATCTGTTCCAGCGGCAGCCAGCAGTTGTGCGGCTCGCCCTGGTGGCCGAGCAGCGGGATGCCCCGTTTCGCGAAGTCGTCGAACAGCGGTGCGAAGCGCGCGTCATCGATCATCACCAGCTGGCCCTGCGCATTGCGCAGGCTCATGCCGATGTTCTTCCACACCTTCACGCCGACCGCGCCGGCCTTCATGGCCGCGTCGACGCGCTGGCGCGTGGCAGGCAGCCAGGAAGGTTGGTCGGAGCCGTCGACCGAGAAGCTCGCGGCCCAGGCCACGTCCTGCGGGAACTGCTTCTTCAGCGCGATGGCCACGCGCTGCTGATCGTCCAGCGGCGGGAAGTCCGGGTAGTCGACGTTGATCGTCAACACCTTGACGTTCTGGCGCTTCGCCGCCGCCATGAAGGCCGGGTCGGGGTTGTGCAGATGCAGGTGGGCGTCGATCTTCACGACGCGGCCGTAGTCGGCCATCGTGTAGCTCGCGGGGCCTGCAGCGAGCGCGGGTAAAAAAGCCGCCCCAACAAGCAGGGCGGCAATGGAGGAGACAAGGTTTCGCATCAGCAAATTCAATCCGGTAGTTCAGGCTGAGTGCCAGGCCGACCCAAGCCGGCCCTCAAGCAGGCCGGACAAGGGGCATTCATTCCACGTCAGAACTTGATGCTGGCGCCGATGGTGACCGAGCGCCCGTAGCGGTAGTAACCCTGCGGCAGCTTGATGTCGTTGTTGCCCAGCGTGTACTCCTGTGTCGAATCGGTCAGGTTGCTGCCTTCGATGCTGATGCGCAGCCACTTGTTGACCTCGTAGGCGGCCTGGGCGGTCAGCCAGGTCGTGGCCTTGGCACTTTCGTTGAAGCCGGCACCGAGCACGTTGGTGGCGGTGACGAAGGCATCGGTGTGGTCGGCCGTGGCGCTGAGGCTCCACGCGCCCTTCTCGTACAGCAGGCCGAACGATGACGTGGCCGGTGCAATGCCCTCGAGCGCGCGCTCCTCGCCGCCCACCCAGCTGCGCGACTTGTTGCGGGTGTACTGCGCCCGCACGCCGAAGCCGTTGTCCCACAGATGCTGCAGGCCGATCTCGAAGCCGCGCGCGGTGGCCTTGTCGCCGTTGATCGGCCGGCTGATGTTGAACAGGCGGCCGCCCGGCGCGCCGATGTTCTGGCCGGTCAGGTACTCGGAGGTGATCTGGTTCTTGATGTTCTTCTGGTAGACGGCGAAGGTGAGCGCCGAGTCCTTGGCGTAGTACCACTCCAGGGACGCATCGGCCTGGCGGGCGCTGTAGGGCTTGAGCTCGGCATTGCCGCCGAACACCTGCGTGAAGTCGCCCCAGGAGATGCTGGCCGTCGTGCTGGTGGGCGCCAGCTTGTCGACCGAGGGGCGGGCCATCGTCTTGGCGGCGCCCAGGCGCAGTTGCAGCTTGTCGCTGATGAGCCAGGTGAAGTTGACCGACGGCAGCGCGAAGTTGTAGCTCGTGTCCTGCTGAACGACCGACGGCGCGGCGTAGACGGCGGTGTAGTTGAAGGCGCCGTTTTCGATGATGTCCGTGATCTTGGCGTCCCAGGCCTGCGACGTGGTCTTGGTCTTCAGGAAGCGCACGCCCACGTCCGCGTTCCAGCCATCGCCCGACATGTCCGCCTGCACGAAGGCCGTCGTCGTCTTCTCGCTCACGCGGTAGCTCTCCAGCGGGTTCCAGGCCGGCGCCGAATCGGCCGAGCTGTAGACGCCACCGCCGGGCCGCGGCTTGCCGTCATAGGACTTCAGCGCCTGGGCGTAGTTGTCGACATCGAAGCCCAGGAAGCTGCGCGGGAAGTTGCCGCTGACGCCGTCCAGAAAGCCCTTCGGGCTGAGTGTCTGGTTGATGACGTTCCCCCCCAGCGCGCCGACGTTGATGGCGTTCTGGCCGGAGTAGTGGTCGGCGCCGGCATTGAAGGAGTTGTTGATCAGGTCGCGCGACTTCTTGCGGTTGATCTGGCTGAGGCCGAACTTCAGCTGGTCGATGTTGAAGCGGTCCAGCTTCCAGTCGAGCGCGAGGCTGGCGCCGTCGATCTTGTCGTCGATGTTGTCGCCGGCGCGGCTGTAGTAGTGGGTGTTGAAGTCGCTGGCCTTGAAGAGGCCCTGCGCCAGGCCGGTCTGCAGGTCGCGGCCGTCGGCGAAGGTGGTCTTCACGTCGGGCACCGCCGCGCCGGTCAGCTGGATGCGCGTGACGTTGGGCTGGTTCATGCGCAGCACGACATAACTGTCGTTGCCGCCGGAGTGCCGCTTCGACGTGGACTCGTAGACGTCGCCGGTCAGCGTCATGGTGGGCGACAGCTTCCATTCCGCATTCGCGCCGTACAGCGCGGTGTCCACGACGCGGTACTCGGTCTTGTTCAGCAGCTCGGGGTTGAGCGCCAGTTCCGGATCGGGGTTCGCCAAAGTGAAGTCCGTGACCACCCCATTGGTGATCTTCATGTTGGACCAGCGGCCCGGCGCGTACAGCGGGTAGAAGGACAGCTGGTAGCCGACCTGCGGCGAATCGAGCCGCGTCTTGAAGCCGTCGACGACGACCTTGACGTCGCTGCTCGGCCGCCACTCCACCTTGCCCGACACCGCCAGACGCTCCTTCTTTTCCATGATGGAGCCGAAGCGGAACTGCCCCGGGGCGATCAGGCCTTCCTCGTCCAGATCCAGCTGGCCATTGCCATTCGGGTCGATGTTGCCGCCCCAGGTGTTGCCCCAAGGCCAGAACAGCTCCGGCTTGTTCGGCGCCGGGTTGCGGCTCCAGCCGCCGTCGTTGCCGGCCGTGTCGGTGCGCACGTCGCGCTTGGCGTACACCACGCCCAGCAGCACGCCCACCTCGTTGCCGAAGGTGTTGCTGTAGGTGCCGGACACCTTGGTGCCGTTGAGGCTGCTCATCTGGTTGCGGTCCGCCTCCACGCGCAGCAGGCCGCGCTGGCCCTTCTGGTCGAACGGGCTGGCGGAGCGCAGGTTCACCAGGCCGCCGATGGCGCCTTCGGTGAGCGACGCCTGGGCGGACTTGACGACGTCCGCGCCGTTGATGACGTCGGCCGGCAGCACGTCGTAGGCGAAGTAGCGGCCGGCGCTGTCGGTGCCGAGGAGGCGGTTGTTGAAGGTCGTGATCGTGTACTCGGGGCCCAGGCCGCGGATGCTGACCTTCTGGCCTTCACCGCCGGCCGTACGCGAGATCGACACGCCGGTGATGTGGCTCAGCGAGTCGGCCACGTTGTTGTCAGGAAAGCGGCCCAGCTCGGTCGCGCTGATGCTGTCCTGCACGCCGGCGGCATTGCGCTTCAGGGCGAGCGACTTCTGCAGGCTGGCCCGCGTGCCGGTCACCTCCACGCGTTCCAGCGAATCGGGCTCGGCCTTGGCTGCCGCTTCCTGTGCAAACGCGGGGGCACCGAAGGCGGCCAGGGCCAACAGGGCGGCCATCGCCAAAGGGTGCGGCACAAAACGGGCGAGGGCCTGTGGCCGGTGCAGTCGAGAACTCATCGAACGGTTCCTTTTCGTGGCGCGGCTGCCGTCAGGGCAGCCGCAAGCAATCTGCGGGTGGGACCGGGGCGGCAGCGCCCCGTGCGGCTTGCCGGCTGCGGACAAAAGCGTTCCGAACCGGCCTGCCGCAAGTCTACGAATTCTTTCGTTTGATTTCGTATATGGTTTTCACGGATGCCGAATGCTTTCGTTGCATCATCCCACGAAAGCCTTCCACCTCGCTGACAGAGCGCACCGCAGCTGAGCTATATCGACATTCGCCCTGGCGGCACACAATTTCGTATACGAAAGTCTCGCCACCGTTGTATTTTCGTTTTTGTTCGTTTATGCTTTCGCTCGAAAGTTGGCCGCGGGCCATCGTGCAACCCGAAAGATGTGCCCATGCAGAGCAACTGGCTCTTCCATGCCCTCGTCACGACCCTGCTCTGGGGTGTCTGGGGCGCCTTCGCCGGCCTGCCCGCCGAACACGGTTTTCCCGACACGCTGATCTATGTCGTCTGGGCGCTGACGATGATCCCGCCGGCCGTCATCGTGCTGGCGCGCAGCGGCTGGCGCATCGAGCGCGACCGCCGCTCCGTCGTGCTGGGCCTGACCGTGGGCCTGCTCGGTGCGGGCGGCCAGATGCTGCTGTTCCGGGCGGTGCAGTCCGGCCCGGCCTACCTGATCTTCCCGATCGTCTCGCTGTCCCCGGCGATCACCATCGCGCTGTCCTTCGGCCTGCTCGGCGAGCGCACCGGCCGGCTGGGCATCGCGGGCATCGCCCTGGCGCTGTGCGCGCTGCCGCTGTTCGACCTGCAGCTCGGCCAGGGTGGCGCGGGCCTGGGCCTGTGGTTCGTGCTGGCCCTTGTCGTGCTCGCCGCCTGGGGCCTGCAGGCCTACTTCATCAAGCTCGCCAACGCCGGCAGCAGCGCCGAGAGCATCTTCTTCTACATGACGGTCGGCGCGCTCGCCTGCGTGCCCGTGGCGCTGGCGATGACGGACTTCTCGCAGCCTATTCAGTGGGGCTGGCAGGGCCCCGGCCTAGCCGCCATCACCCAGGTGCTGAACGCCATCGGCGCGCTGACGCTGGTCTACGCCTTCCGCTACGGCAAGGCGATGGTCGTCTCGCCACTGGTCAACGCCGGCGCGCCGTTGCTGACGGCGGTGCTGTCCATGGGCCTGAGCGGCGCCGCACCCAGCGGCGCCAAGCTCGCCGGCATCGCGCTGGCCCTGCTCGCCGCCCTGCTGCTGGCGCTGCAACCCGAAACAACCCCTTCCCAACCCATCGTTCAAGGAGACGCCGCATGAAGCTCATGCTCGACCTCGTGCGCCGCCACAAGCAGGTCGCAGACAGCGGCCATGGCGGAACCGCCATCGGTATTCCGTCTGTCTGCTCGGCCCACCCCGTCGTCATCGCCGCCACGCTGCGCGAGTGTGCCGGGCAAGGCCGGCCGGCGCTGATCGAAGCGACATCCAACCAGGTGAACCAGGATGGCGGCTACACCGGCATGACGCCGATGGACTTCCGCCGCTACGTGCAGGACATCGCCGCCGCCGAGGGCCTGCCGCCCGAGTTGCTGCTGCTGGGCGGCGACCACCTCGGCCCCAACGCCTGGCGCAGGCTGCCGGCCGAGGCCGCCATGGCCAAGGCCGAGGTGATGGTGGCGCAGTACGTGGCCGCGGGCTTTCGCAAGATCCACCTGGATTGCTCGATGAGCTGCGCTGGCGACCCGGTGCCGCTGCCCGAAGCCGAGATCGCCGCGCGCGCCGTGCGCCTGTGCCGCGCAGCCGAGCAGGCCTGGGCAGCCAGCGCCGACCGCGGCGACCCGCCGGTCTACGTCATCGGCACCGAAGTGCCCGTGCCCGGCGGCGCTCACGAGGACCTCGGCGAGCTGGACGTGACCTCGCCGCAGGCCGCCGCCGCCACGCTGGAACTGCACCGCGAGGCCTTCGCGCGCGCCGGGCTCGACCTGGCCTGGGAACGCGTCGTCGCCATGGTGGTGCAACCCGGCGTGGAGTTCGATCACCACAAGGTCATCGACTACCGACCCGAGAAGGCCCAGGCCCTGAGTGCCTTCATCGAACGCCAGCCCGGCCTCGTGTTCGAGGCGCACTCCACCGACTACCAGACACCCGAGCGCCTGGCGCAGCTGGCCCGCGATCATTTCGCCATCCTCAAGGTCGGCCCCGGCGTGACCTTCGCGCTGCGCGAGACGCTGTGGGCGCTGGCGGCCGTCGAGCGCGAATGGGTCGGCAAGGGCGAGGGC
>SEEY01000668.1 GCA_004211235.1 Rubrivivax sp. | reverse complement strand
TGCGGAACTTGCGCGGCTGACCGGCCACCCGTTCGTCACGGCGCCCAACAAGTTCGAGGCCATGGCCTCCTGCGACGCCCTGGTCCACGCCCACGGCGCACTGAAGACGCTTGCGGCCAGCATGACCAAGATCGCCAACGACGTGCGCTGGCTGGCCAGTGGCCCGCGCAGCGGCATCGGCGAGATCAGCATCCCGGAGAACGAGCCGGGGTCTTCAATCATGCCGGGCAAGGTCAACCCGACACAGAGCGAGGCGGCGACGATGCTGGCCGCTCAGGTGATGGGCAACGACGTGGCCATCAACATCGGCGGCGCGTCGGGCAACTTCGAGCTGAACGTGTTCCGGCCGATGGTCATCCACAACTTTTTGCAGAGCGTGCGGCTGCTGGCGGACGGCATGGCCAGCTTCGACCGGCATTGCGCGGTGGGCATCACGCCCAACGAGGCGCGCATCGGCGAGCTGGTGTCGCGCTCGCTGATGCTGGTGACGGCGCTGAACACCCACATCGGTTACGACAAGGCCGCGCAGATCGCCAAGAAGGCGCACAAGGATGGCAGCAGCCTGCGCGAGGCGGCGCTGGCGCTCGGCCATGTGACGGCCGAGCAGTTCGATGCGTGGGTCGTGCCAGCGCAGATGGTCGGTCGCTAGTCGCCCGTTTTGCGGGCCGAGCGCCGGGCCGCTCCCAAGCCGGCCCGATTGGCGATGCTTGCTGGTCAATCCAGCAAGCATCGTCGTCCCCTCGGGGGACCGCCCTGTCTGGCGCGCGTGCAGCGGCGCCAGACAGGGCGAGGGGCGCCAACGCCCTAGTGCTTGCCGTGGTCAGCGGAGGCGAGCAGCTTGTCCGTGTAAGCAATCGCCATGGCCGACAGCAGGAAGGCGACGTGGATGATGGTCTGGTACATCAACGTCTTCTCGGCGTAGTTGTCGGCGTTGATGAAGGTCTTCAGCAGGTGGATGGAGCTGATGCCGATGATGGCCGTGGCCAGCTTGACCTTGAGCACCGAGGCGTTCACATGACTCAGCCACTCCGGCTGGTCGGGGTGGCCGTCGAGGTCCATGCGTGACACGAAGGTCTCGTAGCCGCCGACGATGACCATGATCAGCAGGTTGGAGATCATCACCACGTCGATCAGGCCCAGCACCACCAGCATCAGGATGGTCTCGTTGAGCTTCGCAATGGGCTCGAAGCCGACCAGGTTGCCGGCCGCGTCCTTGATCGCGGCGCTCTTGTAGCCAATGCTCTTGACCAGGATCTCCAGCGCATGCTGGTCCCCGAACGCCGCCTCGATCAGGTGCACCAGCTCGGTCCAGAACTGGAACACGTACACCGCCTGCGCCAGGATCAGCCCGAGGTAGAGCGGCAGCTGCAGCCAGCGGCTGGCGAAGATCAGGCGGGGCAGGGGGCGGAGCTGGGGATCGTGGGGCATGAGGTGTGTCGCTGAAAGACCGAGCAGAATTGGCGGAAATTCTAGGTGGCGTCAATGACGCAACACCGTCAGGGCTTCGTCAGACGCCCGCCGCACAGTCCGCGCCAAGCTATACCAGGAGACAAGCCATGAGTACGCCGAACACCTATGCGCCCAGCCCCGAGTGGGTCGCCAATGCCCACGTCAAGGGCGAGGCCGGTTATGCCGCGCTGCAGGCCGAGGCCGAGGCAGACTACGCCGGCTTCTGGGCCCGCCAGGCCCGCGAGCTGCTGAGCTGGCAGACGCCGTTCACCAAGACGCTGAACGACAGCGACGCGCCGTTCTTCAAATGGTTCGAGGACGGCACGCTCAATGTCTCCTACAACTGCCTGGACCGCCACATCGAGGCGGGCAAGGGCGACAAGACGGCGCTGATCTTCGAGGCCGACGACGGTGCCGTCGCCAAGGTCACGTATTCGGAACTGCTCGCCAAGGTCAGCCAGCTGGCCAACGCGCTCAAGACCCGCGGCATCAAGAAGGGTGACCGCGTCGTCATCTACATGCCGATGTCGGTCGAAGGCGTCGTGGCCATGCAGGCCTGCGCGCGCATCGGTGCGACGCACTCGGTCGTCTTCGGCGGCTTCTCGGCCCAGAGCCTGCGCGACCGCGTGCAGGACGCCGGCGCCGTGGCCATCCTCTGTGCCGACGAACAGGCCCGTGGCGGCAAGGCGCTGCCGCTGAAGGCGATCGTCGACGAGGCGCTGGAAGGCGGCGTCTGCCCGACGCTGAAGGACGTCATCGTCTACAAGCGCACCGGCGGCAAGATCGCCTGGGTCGAGGGCCGCGACAAGTGGCTGCATGAGCTGATGGCCGCGGAGCCGACGACCTGCGCGCCGGAATGGGTCGAGGCCGAGCATCCGCTGTTCCTGCTCTACACGTCGGGTTCGACCGGCAAGCCCAAGGGCGTGCAGCACAGCACCGGCGGCTACCTGCTGCATGCGGCGCTCACCACCAAGTGGACCTTCGACCTGAAGGACGATGACATCTTCTGGTGCACGGCCGACATCGGCTGGGTCACCGGCCACACCTACATCACCTATGGCCCGCTGGCGCTGGGCGGCACCGAGATCGTCTTCGAGGGCGTGCCCACCTACCCGGACGCCGGCCGCTTCTGGCA
>SEEY01000667.1 GCA_004211235.1 Rubrivivax sp. | reverse complement strand
CGTCATCGGCCTGCTCGCCGAAGATGCGATCGGTCGCGTCGTCGTCGGCCGGTTGCTCGGTGAGTTCCGCCGGCGCGGGCGACGACTTTGTCGACGGCGGCTCGGGCGACGACACGATCTACGGCGGCGCCGGCAAGGACGCGCTCTACGGCGGCCGTGGCGACGACACCATTTACGGCCATGCGCCGGCGGAACTCACCGAGCAACCGGCCGACGACGACGCGACCGATCGCATCTTCGGCGAGCAGGGCGATGACGAGCTGCACGGCGATGGCGGCGACGACTTCATCGATGGCGGCTTCGGCAGCGACCGCCTCTTTGGCGGGGCTGGCAACGACGAGCTGAACCAGGGCTACGGCCAGGGCGGCAGCATCGACGGCGGCGACGGCGACGACCTGCTGATCGGCTCCAACGACGGCGCCGACACGCTGCTCGGCGGCGCGGGCGAGGACCGTCTGCAAGGCCTGGCGGGCAACGACTCGCTGAACGGCGGCACGGGTGCCGACATCCTCGAAGGCGGCGCGGGCGACGATGTGCTCGAAGGCGGCGCGGGTGCTGACCTGCTGGTGGGCGGTGCCGGCAACGACACGCTGTATGGCCACTCGGTCAGCGGCGCGGGCGACGACAAGGCGGCCGACTACCTCTACGGCGACTTTGGCAGCAACGGCAACGAGGCCGGCTCGGGCGCCGACAAGCTCTACGGCCAGGGCGGCAACGACCTGCTGTACGGCGAGGGCGGCGACGATCTCATCCAGGGCGTGGCCGGCATGGCCGTCGCCGAGACCGGCGGCGGCACGACCAACCTGATCGACTTCGGCGGTGGCGGCGACGACGCCGGCTTCTTCAGCAACTTCCCCGCCACGCCGGCTCCCGCCGTCGTGCCGGTGGACGACACCAGCCCGCGCGCGGCGGGCGTGCTGCCCGATGGCGTGATGGGCAGCGGCCGCTGGGCCGACCTGGCCGGCAGCTCGGCCGACACGCTGCGCGGCCTGTCGGGCGACCTCGGCCTGTCGCAGGAACCGGCCGTCGCGACCGGCCCGGCCGGCGAGCGTTACGTCGCCTGGAGCGACAGCCGCAACGGCAACCTCGAGATCTACGTTGCCAAGCATGACGGCGCGCAGTGGGTCACGCTCGGCACGAGCGCCTCGCAGGGTGGCGTGTCCGCCAGCACGGCGGCGGCTTCCGCGAAACCGACGTTGACCGTCGATGGCACAGGTGCGCCCGTCGTCGCCTGGACGGAGACGCTGGCCGACGGCAGCCACGACATCGTCGTCAAGCGCTGGAACGGCTCAGCCTGGGTCAGCCTGGGCAACGCCACCAGCAGCGGCCACGCCGTGCAGGCCAAGCTGGCCAACACGGCCAACGGTCTGGTGCTTGTTTTCTCCGATGACACCACCGGCAACCTGCAGCTGTTCGGCAAGATCTTCACCGGCGGCGCCTGGGCCACGCTCGGCACGCAGGCCGCCACGGGCCTCGCGGTCGGCACCGAACTGCGCGACTTCAGCATCGCCGCGAGCGGCAACAAGGTGGCCATCGGCTACTCGGCCGTGCAGACGGGCACATCGCTGCGCCAGGTCTACGTCACCGAGTTCACGCCGGGCGGCACGCCCAGCACCGGCACGTGGGCGGGCCTTGCCGGCTCCAACACGGGCACGGGCGTCAGCGGCGGCGCCGCGGTCAAGACGGCCCTCGGCCTCGACTCGACCTGGCACGCACAACCCAGCGTCGCCTATTTCGGCGGCAGCCTCTTCGTCGCCTGGCAGGCCTGGGCCGACCAGGGCGCCACGGTCGTCACGGCGCAGCTGAGCGCCGGCGGCGTCACCGTGCGCGACGTCATCAAGGACCTGAGCCGCCCAGGCCTGCCGCAGCTGGCGGCAGGCGGCACCTCGCTGCGCCTCGTGTGGGCCAACACGCCGCTGCTCGACGCAGCCAGCAGCCTCTATGAGCGGCAATGGAACGCGACGACGCAGCATTTCGAGGAAGTGCTGCCCGGCCAGGCCAGTGGCATCGGCGCCGGCAGCGGCATCAGCCAGACCGGCGGCGAGCCGCAGCAACTGGCCCTCGCCGTGGACAGCAGCGGCAAGGCCGTGCTGGCCTGGGCCGATACCAGCGTGGGTTCACCGGAAATCCTCGTCCGCGCCGACGCAGCGCCGGTCAGCCGCGTGTTCAACGCGACCAGCGGCGCGACGGTGCAGAGCATCCTCGACAGCCAGACGCTGGGCGCGGGCGACGTCATCGTCGTCAGCGGCAGCCAGGGCGGCTTCACGGTGTCGGCAACTGACGCCGGCGTGACGATCTGGGGCGCGCCGGGCAGCAGCATCACCGGCGCGGTGACCATCAACGGCGCCAACGTGACGCTGCAGAACCTGAAGCTGCAGGCCACGCTGACCATCGCCGCCGACGGTGCAGGCGTCAGCGACACCAGCGTCAGCGGCGCCGTCAACCTGACGGCAGGGCAGGGCGCCAAGCTGTTCGGCAACACCTTCACCGGCGGTGTCAGCATCGCCGCGGGCGTGCAGAACGCCAGCCTGCGCTTCAACACGATTTCGGGCCCCATCGGCCTGCTGCTGGACAGCGCCACCGGCGTGCAGA
>SEEY01000666.1 GCA_004211235.1 Rubrivivax sp. | reverse complement strand
GGCGCGGCTGGAGCCGGCGTTTGTGCCGCGCCGCGTCGTGCACGTGCCCGCCTTGCCGCGCAGCGCGACGGGCAAGCTCCCCGCGCAGGACTGGGCGCGCTTTGCGCGCGATGCCCTCGCGCAAGGCGGCCGCTACGTGGTGGGCAGCGACCACCCCGCCTTCCCGGGCCACTTCCCCGGCCAACCCGTGCTGCCCGGGGTGTCCCTGCTGGCGCTGGTGATGCGCACCCTGGACGGCGAGCCCGGGTTGCGGTCCTGCCTGGGGGCCGTGCCGCAGATCAACAACGTCAAGTTCATCAGCCCGGTCCTGCCCGACACCGAGTTGCAGGTGCAACTGCAGCCCCAGGGCAGCGGCGTCGGCTTCGCCGTGCTGCGCGGCGACGCCACCGTGGCCAAAGGCCTGCTGACCGCCGGTACGGCGCCGCAGGAGCGGGCATGAGCGCCGCGTCGGGCCGCCCCAAGCAAGCGGGCTCCCGCCTGGCGGGACAGGCCGCAGGCCGAAGGGTGCACCAATGAGCGCAGACGCTGACTCGAAGCCGGCGCGCTCCTGGAGCACGACGCCGGAGCGCAGCAACCTGCTGGCGATCCGCACGATCGCCTGGATCGCCACCCACCTGGGGCGCCCGGTGGCGCGCCTGGTGCTGCACCCCATCTCGCTGTACTTCCTGCTGTTCGCGCCGGCGGCGCGACGCGCGTCCCGCTGCTATCTGGCCCGGGCGCTGGGCCGGCCGGCCGGCTTGAGCGACCTGTACCGCCACATCCACGCCTTTGCCGCCGTGGCGCTCGACCGCATCTGGTTCGCGGCGGGCCGGGTCGACCTCTTCGACCTGCACATCGACGGCGGCGCCGTCATGGAGGGTGCGCTGGCCGAAGGGCGCGGCGTCTATCTGTTGGGCGCGCACATCGGCAGCTTCGAGGCGCTGCATGCGGTGGGCCTGAGCCGCCGCCAACTGCCGGTGGCCATGGTGATGTACCCGGAGAACGCCCGGATGATCCACACCGTGCTGCAGGCGCTGGCGCCGGATTTCGACGTCAGCATCATCGCCATCGGCCAGCGCGGCTCGGCTCTGGCCGTCCGCGACTTCCTCGACAAGGGCGGCCTCACCGGCCTGATGGGCGACCGCTACATCCCCAGCCAGGCGGTTCAGGAAGGCAGCGTGCCGCTCTCCTTCCTGGGGCGGCCCGCCCCGTTCACCGACGGCCCGGTGCGCCTGGCCATGATGCTGCGCCGCCGCGTGATCTTCATGGTCGGCCTGTACCGCGGTGGCAACCGCTACGACGTGCGCTTCGAGGAGCTGGCGGACTTCCGGCAGCCGCCTGCCAACCCCGCCGCGCGCGAGGCCCTGGTGCTGGCCGCCATGTCAGACTACGTGCGCCGGCTCGAAGCCCTGTGTCGCGAGGCGCCCTACAACTGGTTCAATTTCTATGACTACTGGCACGAAGATGCCGCATCCTGAGGCCGGCCGCCGGGCCTGCCTCGCCATGGCGATCAGCTGGCTTGCCCTGGGCCCCGGCGCTGCCCTGGCGCAGTCCGGCGCCACCGCGTTTGACCTGGTTGCGCTGATGGCGGTGCTGGCTCAACGCAAGAGCGGCGAGGCAAGGTTCACCGAAGAGCGCACCGTGAGTTCGCTGGATTACCCGCTGCGGGCCAGCGGGCGCCTGACGTTTCAGGCGCCCGACCGATTCGCGCGCTTCACCGAAGAGCCCACGACCGAGAGCATGGAGGTGCAGGGCAACCAGGTGCTGCTCAAGCGCGGCAAGCGCACGCGGCAGATGACCCTGGACGCGGTGCCTGAAGTGGCTGCGCTGGCCGAGGCCATGCGCGGCACGCTCAGCGGCGATGCAGCAGCCTTGCAGCGCCATTTCCGCGCCCAGGTCAGCGGCAGCCCGGCGCGCTGGGTGCTGCGATTGACCCCGCTGGACAGCCGCCTGGCGCGCACGGTGCAGCAGTTGGAGATTGCGGGCCTTGGGGCCGATGTCCGCAGCCTGGACCTGCGTCTGGCGGGCGGTGACCGCTCGCTGATGCTGGTCGAGCCGGTGGCGGAAGGCGTGGCGTCCGCCCCTTCCGGCAAGTGACTGGCGCCCCCGCCTTCGCCGCGTTGACACCGCGCCACCGCGCGGCGGTGCTGCTGCTGTGGCTGGCCGCCCTGGCGCTGGCCGCGTGGCAGATCACCCACACCTCGTTCACGGCCGACCTTTCCGCGTTCCTGCCGGCCACGGCCGACGCCCAGCAGCAGGTTCTGATCGACCAGATCCGCAGCGGGGTGCCCGCGCGCACGCTGTTCATCGGCATCGAAGGCGGCGAGTTGCTTGGACGCCGCGGCCCTGCGCAGCAGCGGTCGCTTCGACCAGGTCAGCAACGGCGAGAACGATGCCTGGGCCGGGGTCGGCCGCTGGATGGTGGAGCGTCGCTACCTGCTGAGCCCCGCCGTCACGCCGGAACGCTTCACCGCCGGGGGCCTGCGAGAAGGCATCAACGAAACGCTGTCGCTGCTGGGCACGCCCGCCGGCACGGCCCTGAAGCCGCTGCTGGAGCAAGACCCGACCGGTGAGGTGCAGCGCATCGCGGAAAGCATGATCCCGGTGAAGTCCCCACGC
>SEEY01000665.1 GCA_004211235.1 Rubrivivax sp. | reverse complement strand
GCCAGCGGCTGCGACAGCCAGTCGCGTGCATGGATGCCGCCGGTGCCGAGGTTGGCCGAGAAGCTCAGGCGCGGATAGCGGGCCGCGTCGCTGGCGCGCAGCCGGGCCAGCGCGCCGTCTACACCGAGCCGCGCGCGTTGCACGTCGGGGCGGCGGGCCAGTTGCTCAGCCGGCTCGGCCAGGCGCCAGCGCGGCGGCTCGCCGACGGGCAGGGTGGCAGGCGGCAAGGGTCCGGGCAGCGGCTCGTCCAGCAGCAAGGCCAGCACGTGACGCTGCAGTTGCGCGTCGGCCGCCAGGTCCGCGAGGCGGGACTCGGCGGCCTGCACGTTGACGGCAATCTTGTCGAGCTCGATGGGCAGCAGCTTGCCTTCGCGGACTCGGGCGCGGGTCAGCTCCAGCGTTTCCCGTGTCAGCGCCAGCTGCGTCTCGGCCAGCGGCTGCTGGGCGCGGATGGCGGCCAGCGTCCAGTAGGCCTGGGCCACCTCGCTGCGGATGGACAGCCGTGCCGCCTCGATGTCGGTACGCGCGGCCTCCGCCTGGGCGCGCTGCGCGACGTTGCCCTGCGCGAGTCGGTCCCACAGGTCCAGCTCGTAGCCGATGCCGACGGAGGCGCCGTAGCTGCGGCTCCAGCCGGTGGACGTCGTCACCGGCACGGTGACGCCGCCGATGTCGACGTTGCGCGTGCTGCTTTGTGTCTCGATGGGGCGGCTGGCGTTGGCCGAGAAGCCGGCGCTGGGCATCCAGCGCAGGGCGCCCTGGTCGGCCAGCAGGCGGGCCTGCTGCCAGCGCAGGGCTGCCTGGGCGATGTCCCGGTTGGCCTGAAGCGCACGCGCCTGCAGGGCCGCGAGCGTGGGGTCGAGGAGGCCGGTCCAGTCGGGCGCCACGTCGCCGCTGGCCAGCGACCAGGCGACCGGCGGCTTCACGTCCGGCGGCTCGGCGCCCGGGCCGTGGGCACAGCCGGCCAGCAGGGCGGTGGACAGAGCGATGCAGCTGAGTTTCTTCATGTTGTCCTTATTCCCGTGCCAGCGCGTCGACGGGGCTCAGCGCTGCCGCGCGGCGCGCAGGCAGCGTGCCGAACACCAGGCCCACCAGGCTGGACACCGCGAAGGCCACCCCCAGGGCCGCCCAGCTGACGACCACGACGACCTGCTTTTGCACCGCGTTCAGGCCCTGCGCAGCCAGCCAGCTCAGGGCCACGCCCACCAGGCCGCCCAGGCAGCACAGCACGACGGCCTCGATGAGGAACTGCAGCCGCACGTCGCCCTGGCGCGCGCCGACCGCCATGCGGATGCCGATCTCCCGGGTGCGCTCCGACACCGACACCAGCATGATGTTCATGACGCCCACGCCGCCCACCAGCAGCGAGATGGCCGCCACGCCTGCGAACACCGCGGCCATCGCGCTGGTGATGCTCTGGAACTTGCGGAACTCTTCCTCGGCGTTGAAGCTGCTGAAGTCCTCGCGGCCGTGCAGCGCCTTCAGGCGGTGGATGACGTGCTCGCGCACCTGCTGCGGCGGCACGCGGGTGTCCAGCTGCACGTCGAAGCTCCAGACCTCGGCGCGTGATTCCAGCTTGCGCGAGAAGGTGGTGTTGGGCAGGTAGAGCTGGCTCATGCCGCCGCTGAAGCTGATGGCACTGCCGTCCGCCGCGGCGACGCCGATGACCGTGAAGGGCAGGGCTGCCGTGGGCGGCACCCACTGGCCGACCGGCGGGCCGCCGCCCAGCTGCAGCAACACCACCTGGCCGAGCGGCGACTCGCCGGCCTTGAACAGCGCGTCGCGCGCCTTCTCGTCCAGCACCAGCACCTGGCTGTCGGCATCGAAATCCATCGCGCCGAAGTAGCGGCCCTGCACGAGCTTGAGCTTGCGGCCCTTCAGCGTGTTGGCGTCGGCGGCCACGGCCTGCATGGTCGCGTCGCGCGAGCGGTGGTGGGCCGTCAGCTGCATCTGCCGGTTCAGCGTGATGCCGCGCACGCCCTCCAGTGCCCGCAGCGAATCGATCTCGTTGGGCCGGAAGGGCTTGGCCTGAACGCCCGGCGGCAGCGACGGGTTGCCGCTCCAGACGGGGATGCGGCCGGACATCATGCTGGCCACATTGCTCTCGATGGAGTCACGTGCCGCCGTCGTCAGCGCGACGATGCTGACCACCGAGGCGATGCCGATGCTGATGCCCAGCATGGAGAGCGCCGTGCGCAACCGGTTGCTGCGCAGCGCCAGCAGCGCCGTGGCGACGGCCTCCCGCCACTGCACCGCCCAGCGCCCCAGCCAGCCGACCTGCTTCACCGGCGGTGCGTCGCTGGGCAGCTCGCTGGGAGGGACGTGGCCGGCCGGCGTGCCGTTGTCGGCGACGACCTTGCCGTCCCTGAGCTCGATGACGCGGCGCGCGTGGCTCGCCACTGCCGCGTCGTGCGTGACGAGAATGATGGTGTGGCCGCGCTCGTTGAGCTCCTTGAGCAGGCGCAGCATCTCGGCGCCGGAGGCGGAGTCCAGCGCACCCGTGGGCTCGTCGGCCAGGATGATCTGGCCGCCGTTCATCAACGCCCGCGCGATGGACACGCGCTGCTGCTGTCCGCCAGACAGCTCGTTGGGCCGGTGGTGCAGGC
>SEEY01000059.1 GCA_004211235.1 Rubrivivax sp. | reverse complement strand
GGCATTGAGGCTTTCCGTGCCGAGGTGGCTGAGCTGCTCGGTGGTCAGCACGCGGATCTGCGCCGTCGAGAACTTGTTGAACTGGTCGGACGAGAAGCTGTTGAGGTCGTCCGTGTTCAACGTGCTGACCTGGGCGGTGGTCAGTGCCGTGATCTGGCCGCTGCTCAGGGCGCGCAACTGGTCGCTGGTGAAGGCGTCGAGCTGGGTGCTGGACAGGTTGCGCAGCGCTGCGGTCGTGATCGAGCGCATGTCGGCCACGTCGATGGCGGCGAGCTGGTCGGAGTTCAGCGCGGCCAGTTGGACCGAGCTCAACACGGCGATCTGCGCCGAGCCCAGCGCCGACAGGTCGGCCGTCTCCAGGCCCTGCAGCTGCGTGCTCGTCAACGAGCCGATCTGCGCCGTGCTCAAGCCGGCGATGCCGTCGGAGCTGAGGTTCTGGATCTGGTCGGACGACAGGCCACGCAAAGCGGTGGTGGTGACGGCGCGAAGGTCACCCGTCTCCAGTGCACCGAGCTGATCGGAAGTGAGCGAGGCGAATTGGCTGGACGACAGCGTGGCGAACTGCGCCGAGCCGAGCGAGTTCAAGCTCTCGGTGGTCAGGTGGCTCAGTTGCTCGGTCGTCAGCGATTGCACCTGACCGGTGGTCAGGCGCACGAACTGCTCGGAGGTCAGGCTGTTCAGGTCATCCGTGTTCAGCGTGCTGACCTGGGCGGTCGTCAGGGACACGATCTGGCCGGTGCTCAGGGCGCGCAGCTGGTCGCTGGTCAATGCGTCGAGCTGCGTGCTGGACAGCGAACGCAGGGCGGCCGTCGTGATCGAGCGCATGTCGGCCACGTCGATGGCGGCGAGCTGGTCGGTGTTCAGCGAGGACAGCTGAGCCGAGCCCAGCACAGCGATCTGCGCGGAGCCGAGCGCCGACAGGTCGGCTGTCTCCAGGCCCTGCAGCTGGGCGGTGGTGAGGGTCGAAACCTGGGCCGTGCTCAGGCCGGCGATGCCGTCTGAGCTGAGGCTCTGGACCTGGTCCGAAGACAGGCCACGCAGTGCAGCCGTCGTCAGGGCGCGCACGTCAGCCGTCTCCAGCGCAGCCAGCTGGCTGGATGTCAGCGAAGCGACCTGTGCCGAGGACAGCGTCGCGAACTGCGCCGAGCCCATCGCGTTGAGGCTGTCCGTGTTGAGGCTGCTCAGCTGCTCGGTCGTCAGCGCCTGGATCTGGCCGGTCGACAGGCGGGCGATCTGCTCCGTCGTCAGCACGTTCAGGTCGTTCGTGGTCAGGCCCACCAGCTGCGGATTGGTGGTCAATGCGTTCAGCTGGGCGCTCGTCAGGCCGCGCAGCTGGTCGCTCGTCAGGCCGTCGATCTGCTCGCTGGACAGCGCACGCAGCGCCGTGGTGGACAGCGCGCGGACGTCGGGCACGTCAATGGCTGCGAGCTGGTCCGTGGACAACGCCTGCACCTGGGCCGAGTTCAGCACGCCGACCTGGGCGGAACTCAGCGCCGACATGTCGGCCGTCTCCAGGCCCAGCACCTGGCCGCTGGTCAGCGCGGAGATCTGCGCCGTGCTCAGGCTGGCGACCTCGTCGGATGTCAGCGCCTGGATCTGCTCGGACGACAGGCCACGCAGCGCGGCGGTCGTGACGGCACGCAGGTCCGCCGTCTCCAGCGTGCCGAGCTGGTCGGTCGTCAGGGCTGCGAACTGGGTGGATGACAGCGTGGCGAACTGTGCCGAGCCCAGCGCGTTGAGGTTCTCGCTGGTCAGGTGGCTGAGCTGCTCCGTGGTCAGCGCACCGATCTGCGCGGTGGAGAGCTTGTTGAACTGGTCGGACGAGAGACTGTTGAGGTCGTCCGTGTTGAGCGTGCTGATCTGCCCGGTGGTCAGCGCGCCGATCTGCCCGCTGCTCAGCGAGCGCAGCTGTTCGCTGGTGAAGCCGTCGATCTGCTCGCTGGACAGCGCGCGCAACGCGGCCGTTGAAAGGAAGCGGACGTCACCGGCTTCGATGGCAGCCAGTTGCTCGGTGCTCAGCGCAGCGGCCTGCGTGGCGCTCAGCGCCGCGACCTGGGCGGTGCCCAGGGCAGCCATGTCGGCGGTTTCCAGGCCCGGGAGCTGCGCGGTGGACAGCGAGCCGATCTGGGTAGTGGTCAGCACGCTGATCGAATCCGAGCTCAGCGTGTGGATCTGTTCGGAGCTCAGGCCTTGCAGGGCGGCGGTCGTGACGGCGCGCATGTCGGCCGTCTCCAGCGCACCGAGCTGGTCGGACGTCAACGATGCGAACTGCGTGGACGACAGCGTGGCGAACTGGGCCGTGCCCAGGGCGTTCAGGTTCTCACTGCTGAGGTGGCTGAGCTGCTCGGTCGTCAGCACACGGATCTGTGCCGTGGACAGCTTGTTGAACTGGTCGGACGAGAAGCTGTTGAGGTCGTCGGTGTTGAGCGTGCTGACCTGGGCGGTGGTCAGGGAGCCGATCTGGCCGCTGCTCAGCGCACGCAGCTGGTCGCTGGTGAAGGCGTCCAGCTGGGTGCTGGACAGGTTGCGCAGCGCGGCCGTCGTGATCGAGCGCATGTCGGCCACGTCGATGGCGGCCAGCTGGTCGGAGTTCAGCGCGGCCAGCTGCGTCGAGGTCAGCACGGCGATCTGCGCGGAGCCCAGGGCCGACAGGTCGGCAGTTTCCAGGCCTTGCAGTTGCGTGGTGGATAGCGCCGAGATCTGCGCTGTGCTCAGGCCTGCGATGGCGTCGGAGCCGAGGTTCTGGATCTGGTCGGACGACAGGCCGCGCAGCGCGCTCGTCGTGACGGCGCGCAGGTCCGCCGTTTCCAGCGCGTTGAGCTGGTCGGACGTCAGCGACGCGAACTGCGTGGACGACAGCGTGGCGAACTGGGCGGTGCCCAGCGAGTTCAGGCCGTCGGTGGTCAGGTGGCTGAGCTGCTCGGTGGTCAGCGATTGCACCTGACCGGTGGTCAGGCGCACGAACTGCTCGGAGGTCAGGCTGTTCAGGTCATCCGTGTTCAGCGTGCTGACCTGGGCGGTCGTCAGCGACACGATCTGGGCGGTGCTGAGCGCACGCAGCTGGTCGCTCGTCAACGCGTCGAGCTGGGTGCTGGACAGCGCGCGCAGTGCGGCCGTCGTGATGGAGCGCATGTCGGCCACGTCGATGGCGGCAAGCTGATCGGTGTTCAGCGAGGCCAGCTGCGCCGAGCCGAGCGCGGCGATCTGCGCCGAGCCGAGCGCCGACAGGTCGGCGGTCTCCAGGCCCTGCAGCTGCCCGGTCGTCAGCGCGCTGATCTGGGCGGTGGTCAGGTTGCCCAGCGAGTCGGAACTGAGGTTCTGGATCTGGTCGGACGACAGGCCGCGCAGCGCGGCAGTCGTGACCGCACGCAGGTCGGCCGTCTCCAGCGTGCCGAGCTGGTCGGACGTCAGCGACGCAAACTGGCTCGACGACAGCGTGGCGAACTGGGCCGTGCCCAGTGCGTTGAGGCTGTCGCTGGCGAGGTGGCTGAGCTGCTCGGTCGTCAGCGCCCGGATCTGCGCCGTCGAGAGCTTGTTGAACTGCTCGGACGCAAGGCTGTTGAGGTCGTCTGTGTTCAGCGTGCTGACCTGGGCGGTGGTCAGTGCGCCGATCTGCGCGGAGGTCAGGGCGCGCAGCTGGTCGCTCGTCAGGCCGTCGAGCTGGGTGCTGCTCAGCGCGCGCAGGGCGGCGGTGGACAGATAGCGGACGTCGCCGACTTCGATGGCGGCGAGCTGGTCGGTGCTCAGCGAGGCGACCTGCGTGGAGCTCAGCGCGGCCACCTGGGCGGTGCCCAGGGCTGCCACGTCGACGGTCTCCAGGCCCTGCAACTGCGCCGTGGACAGCGAGGCGATCTGCGTGGTGGTCAGCACGCTGACCGAATCGGAGCTCAGCGTCGCGATCTGGTCGGAGCTCAGGCCCTGCAGCGCCGACGTCGTGACGGCGCGCATGTCGGCCGTCTCCAGCGCACCGATCTGGTCGGTCGTCAGGGACGCGAACTGGGTCGACGATAGCGTGGCGAACTGGGCCGTGCCCAGTGCGTTCAGGCTGTCGCTCGCGAGGTGGCTGAGCTGCTCGGTCGTCAGCGAGCGGACCTGCGCGGTCGTCAGCCTGTTGAATTGGTCGGAGGCGAGGCTGTTGAGGTCGTCGGTGTTGAAGCTGCTGACCTGGGCCGTAGTCAGCGCGGTGATCTGCGACGAGGTCAAGGCGCGCAGCTGGTCGCTGGTCAGGCCGTCAAGCTGCGTGCTGGTCAGCCCGCGAATGGCCGTCGTCGACAGGAACTTGATGTCCACCGCCTCCAACGCGGCCAGTTGGTCGGTCGACAGGCTGCCGACCTGCGCCGAGCTCAGCACGCCGACTTGGGCCGACGTCAGCGCCACCATGTCGTCCGTGCTGAGCCCGAGCAGCTGGCTGGTGTTCAGCCGGCCGATCTGCGCCGTGCTGAAGGCTTGCACCTGCTCGGTGGTCATGAAGCCGATCTGCTCGGACGCGAATCCAGCGATGGCCACCGTGGAGATGGCGCGCAGGTCCTCGGGCTGGAAGGCCCGGATCTGATCGCTCGTCAGCACCGAAAGGCCGCTGGAGGTGATCACAGCGGCCTGGGAGGTGGTGAGCGCGACCAGCTGGTCGGTACTGAAGGCAGCCCAGTCTTCGGTCGTGAAGTCCCGGATCGTTGCCGTCGTCAGGCCGGGAATCCGCGAAACCGGAATGAAAGGGACGATGCTTGCCATGGTCTGGTACCTGTTGTGCTGGTGTCCGCTCGCCACCTCTGGTGAGGTGACGGCGTTGCGTCAGTGGTTTGCTCTCGAACCCGGGGCGCGACCCTGCGCCGCGCGACCGGCGGCCGCTGCGCGAACGCCAAGTCGTATCCCTAGATTTCAAGTGCTTCGATCGGTTATCGGGCTGGGGCAACTTGACTTGAGGAACAAAGTCTCAAATCCGCCGTCTCCACACCAAAAACCGCCGCCACGCCCGGCGCGGACATCCATGCCGGGGGGTGGTTTACCCGCTGATCGGCATGCTAGTTAGGGGTTGCGCAGTCCACGCTTTGATAAGCCAGCCGTTCCGGTGGCAGTTCACGGCGACCGGAAGTGGTCAGAGAACCGGCTGCGTCGCATTCAAGCCGTTACGAAAATGATTCGTGACCAATTCCCGGCACGCTTGCGCATCCCGCGAAAGCAAGGCAGAGACGATGGCGCGGTGCTCGTCGAGCGATTCCGCCAGCCGTCCCTCCCGGAACAGCGAATGGTGGCGGTTGAGCTTCATCAGGCGGCGCAGGTCACCGACGATCTGCAGCCGCCAGCGGTTGCCGTCGATCTCCAGCACGCGCAGGTGGAAGCGCTCGTTGGCGGCGAAAAAGGCGTCGCGCGAGGCTTCCGGTTCCTGCAGGGCCTCCTCCAGCGCGCGGTGCAGGGCGCCCAGCTCGGCCAGCTCCGCATCGCTTGCTCGCGTGGCGACTTCGGCCGCCGCGTCGCTTTCGAGAAGTGACAGCAGTTGGTAGGCTTCCCGGACGTCGCGCTCACTCATCTCGGTGACGTAGGCGCCGCGGCGCACTTTCATCGTGACGAGTCCCTCGCCGGCCAGGACCTTCAAGGCCTCACGCAGCGGCGTTCGGCTGATGCCCAGCTCGCCGCAGAGCTTGAGTTCGTCGATCCACGCGCCCGGCTCGAGTTCACGCGCCAGGATGCGCTGACGCAGCCGGTCGGCGACCTGTTCGTACAGGGCCGTGGAGGCGAGTGGGACGGTGGGCTGCTGGGTCATGGGCGACGGTTTGTCAGCTCAGTGTAGCCATTTTGAATTCATAATTATGAATGACGCGGCGGCTATGATGCCGCACAGTGACAGGAGAGTTTCGATGTCGGACGCCAGCCGCGCCGGGAAGGCCCCGGAGTTCAAGACCGCCACGCTGGAGCAGTGGGCCAGCGCCGCGGCCAAGTCCGCACCGGGCGGCGATGTGGCCGCGCTCAGCTGGGTGACGCCCGAGGGCTTGGTCGTCAAGCCGCTCTACACGGCTGCTGATACGGCCGGCCTGGAGCACGCCGACACGCTGCCCGGCTTCGAACCCTTCCTGCGCGGCCCGCAGGCCACGATGTACGCGGCCCGGCCCTGGACGATCCGCCAGTACGCCGGTTTCTCCACTGCCGAGGAGAGCAACGCTTTCTACCGCAAGGCGCTCGCCGCCGGCGGGCAGGGCGTGTCGGTCGCCTTCGACCTCGCCACCCACCGCGGCTACGACAGCGACCACCCGCGCGTGACGGGCGACGTCGGCAAGGCCGGCGTGGCCATCGACTCGGTGGAGGACATGAAGATCCTGTTCGACGGCATTCCGCTCGACAAGGTGTCGGTGAGCATGACGATGAACGGCGCCGTGCTGCCGGTGCTGGCCGGCTACGTGGTGGCGGCGGAAGAGCAGGGCGTGGGCCAGCACCAGCTGGCCGGGACCATCCAGAACGACATCCTCAAGGAGTTCATGGTCCGCAACACCTACATCTACCCACCCGCGCCGAGCATGCGCATCGTCGGCGACATCATCGAGTACACGGCGCAGAAGATGCCGAAGTTCAACTCGATCAGCATCTCCGGCTATCACATGCAGGAGGCCGGCGCGACCCAGGCGCTGGAGCTGGCCTTCACGCTGGCCGATGGCAAGGAGTATGTGAAGACGGCGATGGCCAAGGGCCTGGCGGTGGACGACTTCGCGCCGCGGCTGTCGTTCTTCTGGGCCATCGGCATGAACTTCTATCTCGAGATCGCCAAGATGCGGGCGGCACGCCTGCTGTGGACGCGCATCATGAAAGGCTTCGGCGCGACCAGCCCGAAGAGCCTGATGCTGCGCACCCACTGCCAGACCTCGGGCTGGAGCCTGACCGCGCAGGACCCGTACAACAACGTCGTCCGCACCACCATCGAAGCCATGGCCGCGGTCTTCGGCGGTACGCAGTCCCTGCACACGAACTCGCTGGACGAAGCCATCGCGCTGCCGACCGAGTTCAGCAGCCGCATCGCCCGCAACACGCAGCTCATCATCCAGGAGGAGACGCACATCACCAGCGTCATCGACCCCTGGGCCGGCAGCTACATGATGGAGAAGCTGACCCAGGACATGGCCGACCAGGCCTGGGCGCTGATCGAGGAAGTGGACGCCATGGGCGGCATGACGAAGGCAGTCGACTCCGGCTGGGCCAAGCTCAAGATCGAGGCCAGCGCCGCCGAGAAGCAGGCGCGCATCGACTCCGGGGCGGACGTCATCGTCGGCGTCAACAAGTACAAGCTGGACAAGGAAGACCCGATCGACATCCTCGACGTGGACAACGTCAAGGTGCGTGAAGGCCAGATCGACCGCCTGAAGAAGATCAAGGCCACGCGTGACAGCGCCGCCGTGCAGACGGCGCTGGCTTCATTGACCGAAGCCGCCGAAACCGGCGAAGGCAATCTGCTGGACCTCAGCATCCAGGCCATGCGGTTGCGTGCCACGGTGGGCGAGGTGAGCGACGCGCTCGAAGCCGTCTATGGCCGCCACCGCGCCGACACGCACAAGGTCAGCGGGGTCTACGCGGCAGCCTACGACTCGGCCGAGGGCTGGGCGAAGCTGCAGTCCGAGATTGCCGCCTTCGGCTTGAGCCAAGGCCGCCGGCCACGCGTGATGATCGCCAAGCTTGGCCAGGACGGCCACGACCGCGGCGCCAAGGTCGTCGCCACCGCCTTTGCCGACCTCGGCTTCGACGTCGACATCGGCCCGCTGTTCCAGACGCCCGAGGAATGCGCCCGCCAGGCCATCGAGAACGACGTGCACGCCGTGGGCGTCTCCACGCTCGCCGCCGGCCACAAGACGCTGGTGCCGGCCATCATCGAAGAGCTCAGGAAGCAGGGCGCCGACGACATCATCGTCTTCGTCGGCGGCGTCATCCCGGCGCAGGACTACGACTTCCTGTACGCCGCCGGCGTGAAGGGCATCTATGGCCCCGGCACGCCGATCCCGGCGAGCGCCAAGGATGTGCTGGAGGCGATCAGGGCTCAGGCGGCAGGAGTGACCGCTTGACGCTGGCGGAACGCCTGCGGGGAGGCGAGCGCCGCGCGCTGGCCAAGGCCATCACGCTGGTCGAGTCCACGCGGGCCGACCACCGTGAGCAGGCCGACGTGATGCTGACCACCTTGATGCCGCTGACGGGGAACGCCCTGCGCCTGGGCATCTCCGGCGTGCCGGGTGTGGGCAAGAGCACCTTCATCGAGGCCTTCGGGCTGATGCTGCTGGAGCATGGCCACCGCGTCGCGGTGCTGACGGTGGACCCGTCCAGCAGCGTGTCGGGCGGCGCCATCCTGGGCGACAAGACGCGCATGGAGCGCCTGTCCATGGACCAGCGCGCCTTCATCCGGCCCAGCCCCAGCAGCGGCACGCTCGGCGGCGTGGCCGAAAAGACGCGCGAGGCCATGCTGCTGTGCGAGGCGGCAGGATATGACGTCGTCATCGTCGAGACGGTCGGCGTCGGCCAGAGCGAGACGGCCGTGGCCGGCATGACGGACCTCTATCTCTTGCTGCAACTGCCCAACGCGGGCGACGATCTGCAGGCCATCAAGAAGGGCGTCATGGAACTTGCCGACCTGGTCGTCATCAACAAGGCGGACCTCGATCCCGCCGCGGCCATGCGCGCACAGGCCCAGATCACGTCCGCATTGCGGCTGCTGCCCACCCACGCCATCGCTGCGCCACGCGTGCTGCAGGTCAGCGCGCTGAAGGCGGATGGCATCGCGGCGCTGTGGAATGCCATCCTTGCCGAGCGCGATGCGCGCCACGCCAGCGGCGCCTGGCCCGCGAGGCGCCGCGAGCAGTCGCTCGACTGGATGTGGCAGCGCATCCACGCCGGCCTTCGCCAGGCCTTCGTCAGCCAGCCCGGCATGGCGGCGCGCCTGGAGGCCGCCACGGCCGAGGTGCGCGACGGCCGCACACCTGCTTCCACCGCGGCACGCCAGTTGCTGGCCGCCTTCCAGCTTCGGAGTTCCACATGATCACTGGCCTGCATCACATCAACCTGCGCGCACCGGCCGAACTGCTGGCCACGCTGCGCGACTTCTACCGCGACGTGCTCGGCCTGACGGTCGGCCCGCGGCCCGATTTCGACAGCGACGGCTATTGGCTCTATGCCGGCGGCCACCCCATCGTGCACCTCTCCACGCAGCGCGACCATGAGCCGGTGCGCGGCCAGGTCGACCCGGCGCGGCCCACGACCTACGACCACACCGCCTTCTTCGGCAGCGACCACAACGCCATGGCCGCGCACCTGGCGGCGCAGGGCGTGACCTTCCACGAGTCGCGCTCGGACATCACGCGCCAGCACCAGTTCTTCCTGCAAGACCCCGCCGGCAACGGCGTGGAGATCAACTTCCCGTTCTGACGAAAGCGCAAGCACCATGCACGACATCCTGCAGGCACTCGAAGCCAAGCGCGCCCGCGCCCGGCTCGGCGGCGGCGAGAAGCGCATTGCCGCCCAGCACGCCAAGGGCAAGCTGACCGCCCGTGAGCGGCTGGAGCTGCTGTTCGACGAAGGCAGCTTCGAGGAATGGGACATGTTCGTCGAGCACCGCTGCGTGGACTTCGGCATGGAGGACAACAAGATCCCCGGCGACGGCGTCGTGACCGGCTACGGCATGATCAACGGCCGCCTGGCCTTCGCCTTCAGCCAGGACTTCACCGTCTTCGGCGGCGCGCTGAGCGAGTCGCACGCCGAGAAGATCTGCAAGGTGATGGACCAGGCGATGAAGGTCGGTGCCCCGGTCATCGGGCTCAACGACTCCGGCGGCGCACGCATCCAGGAAGGTGTCGCGTCACTGGGCGGTTATGCCGACGTGTTCCAGCGCAATGCGATGGCCTCCGGCGTCGTGCCGCAGATCAGCATGATCATGGGGCCTTGCGCGGGTGGCGCCGTCTACAGCCCGGCCATGACGGACTTCATCTTCATGGTGAAGGACAGCAGCTACATGTTCGTCACCGGGCCCGAGGTCGTGAAGACCGTGACGCACGAGGAAGTGACCGCGGAGGAGCTGGGCGGCGCCACCACGCACAACTGCAGGAGCGGCGTGGCCGACCTGTCCTTCGAGAACGATGTGGAGGCGCTGCTGATGCTGCGACGCTTCTTCAACTACCTGCCGCTGTCCAACCGCGAGAAGGCCCCTTGCCGCCCGAGCGGTGACCCCGCCACGCGGCTGGACTACTCGCTGGACACGTTGGTGCCCGAAAACGCGAACAAGCCCTACGACATCAAGGAGCTGATCCTGAAGGTCGTGGACGACGGCGACTTCTTCGAGCTGCAGCCCGACTACGCCAAGAACATCGTCACCGGCTTCGCGCGCATGGAGGGCCAGACGGTCGGCATCGTCGCCAACCAGCCGCTGGTGCTGGCCGGTTGCCTGGACATCAAGAGCAGCATCAAGGCCGCGCGCTTCGTGCGCTTCTGCGATGCCTTCAGCATCCCGGTCGTCACCTTCGTCGACGTGCCCGGCTTCATGCCCGGAACCGCTCAGGAGTACGGCGGCATCATCAAGCACGGGGCCAAGCTGCTCTATGCCTATGCAGAGGCCACGGTGCCCAAGATCACCGTCATCACCCGCAAGGCCTATGGCGGCGCGTATGACGTGATGGCCTCCAAGCACCTGCGCGGCGACGTCAACTTCGCCTGGCCCAACGCCGAAATCGCGGTGATGGGCGCCAAGGGCGCGGTGGAGATCATCTTCCGCGAGGACAAGAAGGACCCGGCCAAGCTGGCCGAGCGCGAGGCCGAGTACAAGGCCCGCTTTGCCAACCCCTTCGTGGCCGGCGCGCGCGGCTTCATCGACGACGTCATCCAGCCGCACGAGACGAGGAAGCGCATCTGCCGCAGCCTGTCGATGTTGAAGGACAAGAAGCTGGAGAACCCGTGGCGCAAGCACGGGAACATGCCGCTGTGAGCTTCGTGCTCCGGTTGCTGCGCCTGGTGCCGGGGCTGCCCCTGGCCCTGGCCCTGATGACCACGGCCGAGGCCGCCACGGTCATGCAGACGGCGCCTGCCGACATCGGCGCGAGTCTTCGAGAGGGCGAGGTCACGGTCGTGTTGTTCTGGAGCCCTGACCCGCGCTGCGGCTACTGCCGGAATGAAGACAAGGCCTTCGACACGCTCGCCAAGGGCTATGGCGACCACGTCGTGTTCCGCCGGGTCCAATGGTCGCCATGGACCGCCTTCCCCGCGCTGGATCTGGACATCCGCATCAAGGGAATACCGAACCTCTACGTCTTCCGCGGCCGCCAGGCAACCGCCTACATGCAGAAGCAGATCGCCGGTGACGCCGCCTGGGTGAAAGCGCAGATCGACAACGCCCTGAAAAAGATCGGCAAGCAGGGCACCTTCGTGCAAGGCATGCGCATCACCGACGAAGAAACCATGGAAGTGGTCGAGTGGGTGCTGGGCGGCGAAGTGCAGCAGGACATCGTCATGCTGATCAACCACTACGGCGGCCAGGCAGTCGGCCTGACCGGTAAAGACGGCGGCCTGATCCGCGCGCGCAAGATGGCGATGCCGGATAAAGAAAAGCCGGGCGAATTCGTCGACATCGGTTTTGTCGGCGAGATCGAAGCGATCAATCCGGCGGTCGTGAAAGCGCTGCAGGACGACGCCTTTATCCCGATCATTTCGCCGATCGGCTTCGGCCAGGATGGCCAGGCC
>SEEY01000664.1 GCA_004211235.1 Rubrivivax sp. | reverse complement strand
ACTACAACAATGGCTCGACCGGCTCGACCGGCTCGAACAGCTCCAGCGGCTCCAGCTACAACAACAACGGTTCGAGCGGTTCGAGCAGTTCCAGCTACGGCAGCAATGGCTCGAGTGGCTATGGCGACACCAGCGGCACGCGCGCCGCACGCGCCGACCGCAATTGATGACCGTCCGGGCCGGCTAGGCACAGCCCCCTCGCCGGCTTCAACGGCCCGGCCGGCGGGTGCGATGTCAGGCCGGCTCGGGCCTCTCGAGCACCTCTTGCGCCAGCAGGCAGCGCAACTCCTCCAGGGCCAGTTCGAGCTGCTGAACGGCGCCGCCGCCGTCCAGCCAGGACAGCGTCGCTGCCTCGGTCGTCTGTTCGATCCAGCACGGCCCCGCCGGCACGCGTCGGCTGGCGATCAGCTGCGTGCGCAAGAGCCGCGCATCGCAACGCGCCGAACGCTCGCCCTGCGGCAGCGATGCTGCGTCACCTGCCTCACCCGCCTGGCCCACCGGCTTGCAGGCGCCGGGCTTCAAGGTCCAGTCGACACAGTCGCGCGGCGTGGTGCGCGGTTCGTACACCTGGGTCGCGGCGCCGATGGCGAGCGGGTCGCTCGCCGGAAACGTGTCGTCGAGGGCGGCGTCGAGCAGGTCCTGATAGCTCGGCACCTTGGCTTGCGGGCAGGCGGCGCGGCCACTGAGGCGCTCTTCCTGCCGGGCGATCTGGTCGGCTTGCAGCATGTCATCTCCTTGGGGTGAGGCCGCCGTCGGGCAAGGCCTGTACCCAGCCGCCACCGCCGACCGACTGCGGTCCAGGCGGCTCAGGGCCGTGCCGGCCGGCTCGTGCGGCCCAGCGCCTGTGCGCCCACCAGCAGCCCCACGAGCAGATAGGCCAGCCCGCCCGGCACCCACATCACGAGGCCGCCGAGCTGCTGGTCGGCCAGGGGGTCGAAGCCGAGCACGGCGGCGCGGTCGCCGTAGCTGGGGTACCAGAGCGTCGGCGACAGCGTCAGCAAGGCGCCCAGCGCGCCGGTGTGCAGCATGGTGGTGAACAGATAGGCGAGCGCCGCGCCCGTGCCCTGGCGTGACCCGGCCAGCGGCGCCCACCAGAACAGCACCGCACTGAGCAGGAAGCTGGCGTGCTGCAGCGCATGCAGGTCCGCGCGGGCCAGCGCCGCCTCGAACAGCGCTGGCACATGCCAGGCCCACAGCACCACGCCATGCAGCGCCCAGGCCACCCCCGGCGCACTCAGCAGCCGCCAGGCCGCACGCAGGCCGTGGCGGTTCAGGGCCCGGCCGATGGCCTGGCGGGCGGGCGCGTCGAAGGCCCAGACCGCCGCCGCGAGCGGCCGGCCGATGACCAGCAGCGGCGCCGCCACGATCATCAGCAGCTCATGCTGCAGCATGTGGGCCGAGAACAGCGAGGCGCCCAGGGCCTCCAGCGGCGAGGCGGTGGCGATGGCCAGCGCCAGCCACCCGCCGAGGAAGGCCGCCGCCTGACGCTGGCTGATGCCGTGGCCGCGCCCGGCCTGGCTCCACAGCCGGCGCAGGCCCAGCAGGTAGAGCGCCAGCGCGACGGCCAGGCAGAGCAGGCTCCCCGGCTCCGGCTGCCAGCTCGACAGCAGCGGTTCGTTGGCGCGCAAAGGGGCGTGTGCCTGGGCGATGCCACACGCACAGGCACAGGCGCAGGTCGCGGCGGCGGCGATCAGCCGGCGCAAGGCGACATCACCCAGACCGAGGCCCATTGCGCCCCCGTCACCAGCGTGAACAGCGCGGCCGACGGCAGTGCCAGCGCGCCGATGAAACGCTGCCGCACCGGCGTGGCGGAACCGTCGTCGCGCCTGCCGGTGGGCAGGCCGTGCTCGCGCCAGGCCATCACCAGCAGCAGCAGGCACAGCGCCACGCTGGCAGCATGCAGCGCATGCAGGCCCAGCTCGGTCTGGTGCGCGCAGGACGGCGTGACCAGCGCATGCGCCAGGCCCAGGTTGCCCAGGCTGACCAGGGGCGTGACCAGCAGTGCGAGCCAGGACCACATGACTGTCTCCTTCCGCGCGACCGCACTAAAGCCCGCGCGGTGCCCAGTACAGCACCGCGTAGATGGGCAGCCAGCTGGCCACGACGAAGTACCAGTACTGGCAGTTCTCGCTGATGTCGACGCGCCGCTGGCCCTGCAGCGGGCCGGTGAACATCAGCACGCCGAGCACGGCGGTGTCGTAGGCGTCGGTCAGCAGATGCACCGTGTGCAGGCCCAGCAGCAGCCAGACGATGGAGCCGTAGGCGTCGTGGTCCCAGCGCACGTTGAGGGCGTTTAACTCGAAGCCGCGCAGCACCAGGAAGGCCAGCGAGAAGGCCAGGCAACCGATGAAGCCCAGGCGCATCTGGCGCAGGCTGCCGCCCTTCTCGGCGGCGCGTTTGAGCACCTCGTTCGGCCAAAGGCTGAGCAGCAGCACGAGCAGGTTGAGGCTGCCCCACAGCAGCTCGGGCGGCGGCGAGCGCGGCGGCCAGGCGTCGGCATGCACGCGCAGGTAGAAGTAGGACGCGATGGCCAGCGCGAAGACCGTGCCCTCGATGGCGATCAGGCCGAGCGTGCCCCACCACATCAGGTTGTGGTGGCCGAAGGCGTAGCTGGGCAG
>SEEY01000663.1 GCA_004211235.1 Rubrivivax sp. | reverse complement strand
GCGCCTTCCTCGCAACCGTCAGCCACGAGATCCGCACGCCGCTGAACGGCGTGCTGGGGCTGGCGCGGCTGCTGCAGGCGGCCGAGGGCGACGACCCGCGCCGTGCGCAATACGTGGACCACCTCGCGGCGGCGGCCGAATCGCTCAACGAGATCGTCTCCAACGTGCTGGACCTGTCCAAGATCGAGGCGGGTCATCTCGAACTGGAGAAGATCGAGTTCGACCTGCATGCGCTCACGGAAGCGAGCTTCGAGGGCTGCGCCGCGCTGGGCCGCGAGCGCGGCCTGGACATGCGCATCGACATCTCGCCCGGCCTGCCGCGCCTCGTCATCGGCGACTCGGTGCGGGTGCGCCAGATCCTGGCCAACTTCCTCGTCAACGCGCTGAAGTTCACCGAGCGCGGCGGCATCCGCCTGAGCGTCGCGCCGGCCGGCCCCGACCGCGTGCGCTTCTCGGTGCAGGACACCGGCATCGGCGTGCCGCGCGACCTGCAGACCCGCCTGTTCCGCCCGTTCGCGCAGGCCGACGACTCGACGACACGGCGCTTCGGCGGCACCGGGCTGGGCCTGTCGATCTGCCGCGAGCTGGCGGCACGCATGGACGGCAGCGTCGGCGTGGACAGCGACGGCGCGACCGGCTCCACCTTCTGGGCCAACCTGGCCCTGCCCACCAGCCTCACCGTCGACGACACCGCCACGCGCCGGCGCATCCCGATCGCGCAGCTCTGCCCGCTGGCAGGCCAGCGCCTGCTGGTGGCCGAGGACAACCCGGTCAACCGGCTCATCATCGGCGCGCTGCTGCAGCGCCTGGGCGCCGAGGTCATCGAGGCCGAGGACGGCGAGCAGGCCGTCGCCATCGCCCGGGCCGAGGGGCACCGGCTCGACGGCGTGCTGATGGACCTGCACATGCCCAAGGTCGACGGCCTGGAAGCCACGGCGCTGCTGCGCGGCGACCCGGCCACCGCCCGGCTGCCTATCCATGCCTTCACTGCCGCCGTGCTCGACCAGGAGCGCCAGGCCGCGCTGGCGGCCGGCATGAACGGCTTCATCGCCAAGCCGGTGGACGAGGCGGAGGTCATCCGCGTGCTCGGCCGGTCCTAGGTCGCGGCCCTCGCGGGCACTTGGCTTGCCGGCCCTGCGGACCCTTGCCCACCGGAGATCCGCCATGGCCGAAGACCTCAATGAGCACTGCATCGCCGCCTGCAACGCCTGCGCCGATGCCTGCGACCACTGTTCCACCGCCTGCCTGCAGGAGCTGGACATCAAGCCGATGGCCCGCTGCATCGCGCTGGACATCGACTGCGCGGCCCTGTGCCGCCTCGCCGCGGCCGCCATGGAGCGCGGCAGCGAATTCGCCAAGCGCATCTGCAGCCTGTGCGTGCTCCTGTGTGAAGAATGCGGTCAGGAATGCAGCAAGCACCAGCACGACCACTGCCAGGACTGCGCAGCGGCCTGCCGCGCCTGCGCCGAAGCCTGCCGGCGGATGATGGCCGTCTGAACCCGCGCCGGGCGTTCAGGCGCCGCCGCAGTTCTGCGCTTCGCGCTGGCGATTCATGTCGGCGAGCGTCTTGCCCGGCTCGTCGCGGAAGCTCTCCAGCGCCTCCAACGTCTCGATGCGGTCGACGCGGAAGCTGCGGAAGTCCTCGCGCAGCTCGCACCAGGCCGACAAGGTCCAGACCGGGCCCCAGAACAGGCAGGCCAGCGGGCGCACGACACGCTCGCTCCTCACGCCACCGAGGTCCAGGTAGCCGACCCGCAGCTTGCGCCGCGCCTCGGTGGACTCGCGCAGCACGGTCAGGTGGGCGCTGGTGGCCGGGTCGAGCGCCGGCAGCGGCGCATACAGCGCCAGGCTCTCGGCGGCGGCGCGGGCGTCCAGCGGCAGCACCGCCAGGATCTTGGACAGCGCGTTCTCGGCCTGGCGAGCCAGCGCCGCGTCCAGCCGCGACTCGGCCATGCGCACGGTGGCGACCAGGGCCTGGGCTTCCTGCTTGCTGAACATCAGCGGCGGCAGGTCGAAGCCCGCGCGCATGCGGTAGCCGACACCGGCCTCGCCCTCGATGGGCACGCCCTGCTGGCCCAGCGCGGCGATGTCGCGGTAGACGGTGCGCATCGAGACTTCCAGGCGCTGGGCCAGGTAGTCCGCCGTCGTGAGGCGGCGGCCGCGGATGAGTTGGACGATCTGGAAGAGGCGGTCGGCGCGGCGCATAACCCGGCATTTTGTGGCACCCGGCATGCCCCTGGCAGAAGACGCATGTCGGCGACGTCAGCGCGGCGCCAGCCCCATGGCATCCAGCCGCAGCAGCACCTCGGTGCGCCGCTCGCGGGCGATGACGCGCCAGTCCATCCCCTCCTGCGCGCCGAGCAGCGCGTACACCAGGTTGCGGCTGGCACCGGGCCAGCGCGCCTTGATGCGGGCATAGACCTCGAAGGCATCGCAGGCCTGCAGCTGCCCGGGCGTGCGGATGCCGACCGCCGCCAGCTGCTCGCGGCTCTTCGGCCCGAGCCCGGGCCAACCGGCAGCGGCCGCATCGCTCACGACATCGCGGTGCAGAGTTCCACGAGCGTGCCGTCCGGGCAGCGCACATAGGCCACCGTCTGGCCCCAGGGCTTGGTGACGGG
>SEEY01000662.1 GCA_004211235.1 Rubrivivax sp. | reverse complement strand
GGTTGGCGTGGAAGGGCAGCAGTTCGGGCCCGGCGCCGGTGGTGCCTTCCGGAAACACGGCGACGCAATCACCGGCTTTCAGCGCCTGGGCCGCCTGGTGGACCACACGCAGCGCATCGCGCTTGCTGGTGCGTTCGATGTACAGCGTGCCGGCACCCGTGACCAGCGCGCCCACGACCGGCCAGTGCTTCACGTCGGCCTTGGAGACGAAGCGGGCCTGAGGCAGCACGGCATGCACGGCAGCGATGTCCAGCCAGGAGACATGGTTGGCCACCACCAGATGCCCTGCGGCCTGCGCCGTGCCCGAGCTGGTCAGCTCGATGCCGAGGATGCGCAGCGTCTTGCGCGACCACCACTGGATGCGCTCATGGCGCTGCTCCGGCGTCATGCCGACGAAGGCGGTGCGCACGATCCACAGGCCATGCAGGACATGTGGCGTCAGGCGCGCAAGGCGCCCGACAGCCCTGAGGCCGGCGGTCATTCCGCGGTGTAGGCGATATGGCCGGCGACCAGGGTGCAGCGCACGCGCGCGGGCAGCTCGAAGCCGCTGGACGCGAAGGCGAACGGTGTGTGCTTGCCCTGGCTGGCGAGCGCCTCCGGCGTGACGGCCCAGCTGGCATCGGCGTCGAAGACGCAGACGTCGGCCACGCCGCCTTCGACGAGGCGGCCTGCACTGGCCGACAGCGATCCCAGCGCATTGCCGAGCACCCGCACCGGCTCGGCCGTGACGACGGCGAGTGCGCGCTGAAGCGGCAGCCCCGAGTCGCGAGCCCAGCGTAGCGCCAGGCTGAGCAGGAGCTCGAGGCCCGTGGCGCCAGGCGTCGCCTCGGCGAAGGGCACGGCCTTCTCGTCGGTCGTCACGGGCATGTGGTCGGACACCAGCGCGTCGATGGTGCCGTCGGCCAGACCCGCGCGCAGCGCGTCGCGGTCGCGACCCTGGCGCAGCGGCGGCGTGAGGCGCATGGCGGAGTCGAAATAGCCGATGTCCACATCGCTCAGGTGCAGCGAGTTGATGGACACGTCCGCCGTGATGGCCAGGCCGTCACGCTTGGCGGCGCGCACCAGCTCGACCCCGGCGGCGCTGCTGAGGCGGCAGATGTGCACACGGGCACCCGTGGCGCGCACCAGCTCGAAGATCGTATGCAGCGCAATCGTCTCGGCGCTGACCGGCACGCCGGACAGGCCCAGGCGCGTTGCCACCGAGCCGCTGGCGGCCACGCCGCCGCCGAGCCAGGCGTCGAGCGGGCGCAGCCAGACGGTGTAGCCATACGTTGCGGCGTACTGCAGCGCGCGGCTCAGCACGACGGTGTCCTTCACCGGCACCTCGGCCTGCGAGAAGCCGATGCAGCCGGCCTCGGTCAGCTCGGCCATCTCGGTGAGTGCGGTGCCGCCCAACTGGCGCGTCAGGGCGCCGAGTGGGAACAGCCGGCAGCGGCTCAGCTTGCGGGCCCGGAACTTCAGCATCTCGACGAGGCCGGGCTCGTCGAGCACCGGGTCCGTGTCGGGCGGGCAGACCAGGCTGGTCACGCCGCCGGCTGCCGCCGCGGCGAGTTCGCTTTCCAGCAGGCCTTCATGCTCATGGCCGGGCTCGCGCAGGCGGGCGCACAGGTCCACAAGACCGGGCGCGACGATCAGGCCGGTGGCATCCACCGTGCGCTCGGCCCCGAAATCGCCGACGTCGCCCAGATGGACTATGCGGCCATTGGCGATGGCGACGTCGCCGATTCGGTCGAGATTGGATGCCGGGTCGATCAGCCGGCCGCCTTTGATGAGGATCTTCATGCTCATGCTTCGTTCCCGGCGAGGATGGCCATGACGGCCATTCGGACAGCGATGCCGAAGGTCACTTGCGGCAGGATCACGCTGCTCTTGCCGTCCGCCACTTCGGACGCGATCTCGACGCCGCGGTTGATGGGCCCCGGATGCATGACGATGGCGTCAGGCTTGGCCAGCCGCAGCTTGTCCGGCGTCAGGCCGAAGTGCTTGAAGAATTCGCCGCTGCTGGGCAGCATGCCCCCGTTCATGCGCTCGTTCTGCAGGCGCAGCATGATGACGACGTCAGCGTCCTTCACGCCCTCCGCCATGTCGTGACAGACGCGCACGCCCATGTCACGCAGGTCCCCCGGCACCAGCGTCTTCGGGCCGACGGCGCGGATCTCGGGTACGCCCAGGATGTTCAACGCATGGATGTCCGAGCGGGCGACGCGCGAGTGGACGATGTCGCCGACGATGGCCACGGTAAGGTTGCGGAAGTCCTGCTTGAAGTGCCGGATCGTGTACATGTCCAGCAGGCCCTGCGTCGGGTGCGCATGGCGGCCGTCGCCGGCGTTGACGACGTGGACGTGCGGCGCGCAATGCTGGGCGATGAGGTGAGGCGCGCCGCTCTCGCTGTGGCGCACGACGAACATGTCGGCGTGCATGGCGCTGAGGTTGGCGACCGTGTCCAGCAGCGTCTCGCCCTTGGCCGTGGAGGAGCGCGCGATATCGAGGTTGATGACGTCGGCGGAGAGGCGCTTCGCGGCGATCTCGAAGGTGGTGCGGGTGCGCGTGCTGTTCTCGAAGAACAGGTTGAACACCGACTTGCCGCGCAGCAGCGGCACCTTCTTGACCTCGCGGTC
>SEEY01000661.1 GCA_004211235.1 Rubrivivax sp. | reverse complement strand
CGAGCGGCACGCCTTCGACGGCCGCTCCCAGGTCATGTTGTCGGCGCAGCGTCACATAGTCCGGCGCCCAGCCGGCGTCGCGCAGCGACTGCATCGCCTCGGCTTCGAGCGCGGCGCAGTCTCGCTCGCCGCTGCGCCAGCGGGCGATCAATTGCGTGAGCGTGCGTGACAGCCGCAGCGCCTCGGTTTTCTCGGCGGCGCTGAGGTAGCCGTTGCGCGACGACAGCGCCAGGCCGTGCTCGTTGCGACGCGTCTCGCCGCCGTGGATGGCGATGGGCAGGGCCATCTGCGCGGTCATCCGGCGCAGCACCATCAGCTGCTGGTAGTCCTTCTTGCCGAACACCGCCAGCGTGGGCTGCACGATGTTGAAGAGCTTGTGCACCACCGTGCAGACGCCGGTGAAGAAACCCGGGCGGAAGTGGCCTTCGAGGATGTCGGCCAGCTCGGGCGGGGGCGTCACCTTGTAGCCCTGCGGCTCCGGATAGAGCTCTTTCTCGCTCGGCGCGAAGACGATGTCGCAGCCGGCGCCCTCCAGCAGTTCGCAATCGCGGGCCAGCGTGCGCGGGTAGGTGTCGAAGTCCTCGTGCGGTGCGAACTGCAGCCGGTTCACGAAGACGCTCGCCACCACCGAGCCGGCTGGGCCAACGAGTTCGCGCGCCTGCCTCACCAGCTGCAGATGGCCTTCATGCAGATTGCCCATCGTCGGCACGAAGCCGCGCTGGCGGTGGATGGCCAGCGCCTCGCGCAGCTCGGGGATGGTGTGAATCACCTGCATGTCAGAACCCGTGCACCTCGTTGACCGGAAACGTGCCCGCCTTCACCTCGTCCACATAGCCCTTCACCGCCGCCAGCACCGAATCCTTGCCGGCCATGAAGTCCTTGGCGAAGCGCGGCTTGCGGCCCGGCGTGATGTTGAGCATGTCGTGCAGCACCAGCACCTGGCCCGACGTGCCCACGCCCGCGCCGATGCCGATAACGGGCACGGGCGAGGCAGCGGTGATCTCGGCAGCCAGCGCGGCCGGCACCATCTCGTAGAGCAGCATGGCGGCGCCGGCATTGATCGCGTCCAGCGTCTCGCGCTTCATGCGCGCGGCGCTTTCCTCGTCGCGCCCCTGCACCTTGAAGCCACCCAAAGCGTTCACCGTCTGCGGCGTGAAGCCCAGGTGCACGCAGACCGGGATGCCGCGCTCGCTGATGAAACGCACCGTCTCGGTCGTCCAGCCGCCGCCTTCGAGCTTGACCATGTGGGCGCCGGCCTTGACCAGCGCCGCGGCGCTTTTCCAGGCTTCTTCCTTGGACGCGTGATAGCTGTCGAAGGGCAGGTCGGCAATGATCCAGGCCCACTTGTGGCCGCGCGACACGCAGAACGTGTGATAGACCATGTCCTCCAGGCTCACCGGCGCGGTCGAGCCGCGGCCCTGCAGCACATTGCCGAGCGAATCGCCGATCAGCAGGATGTCGACGCCGGCTTCATCCAACAGGCTCGCGAAGGCCGCGTCGTAGCAGGTCAGCATGGCGATCTTCTCGCCGCTGGCGTGCATCTGCGCGAGCCGTGGCAGCGTCATTGCCTTGCGTTCATTCATGGGGTACCTCGGTGTAAACCCTGGCGGCCCTTGTGGGGCGGCGGCAGTGTAGCGTTCGCCACTTCGCCGCCAGATTGCCTTTTCCCATGACCCTGACCGAGCTGCGCTACATCGTCGCCGTTGCCCGCGAGCGCCACTTCGGCCGCGCGGCCGAGGCCTGCTTCGTGTCGCAGCCCACGCTGTCGGTCGCCATCAAGAAGCTGGAGGAGGAGCTGGACCTGAAGATCTTCGAGCGCGGCGGCAGCGAGGTCAGCGTCACGCAGCTGGGCGACGAGATCGTGCGCCAGGCGCAGTCGGTGCTGGACCAGGCCGGCGCCATCAAGGAGATCGCCAAGCGCGGCAAGGACCCGCTGGCCGGCGCGCTGCGTCTGGGCATCATCTACACGATCGGCCCCTACCTGCTGCCCGAGCTGGTGCGGCACACCATCGAGCTCTATCCGCAGATGCCGCTGATGCTGCAGGAGAACTTCACCGTGAAGCTGCTGGAGATGCTGCGCACCGGCGAACTGGACTGCGCCATCATGGCCGAGCCCTTCCCAGACACCGGCCTGGCCACCGCGCCGCTCTACGACGAGCCCTTCGTCGTCGCGCTGCCGGCCACGCATCCGCTCGCTGCGCGCGAGGCCATCAGCGCCGAGGAGCTCAAGCGCGAGACCATGCTGCTGCTGGGCACGGGCCACTGCTTTCGCGACCATGTGCTGGAGGTCTGCCCCGAGTTCGCGCGCTTCTCCAGCGATGCCGAGGGCATCCGCCGCAGCTTCGAGGGCTCGTCGCTGGAGACCATCAAGCACATGGTCGCCTCCGGCATGGGCGTGACCGTCGTGCCGGCGCTGAGCGTCCCGCGCGAAGCGAGCCGCCACCTGCGTTTCGTGCCCTTCAGCGAGCCGGTGCCGACCCGCCGCGTGGTGCTCGCCTGGCGCCGCAGCTTCACGCGCTACGAGGCCATCGCCGCGCTGCGCAATGCCATCTATGCCTGCGAGCTGAACGGCGTGACGCGGTTGAGCTGAGGCGGCCGGCGCGCCCGCGCCCCCCTAAAAG
>SEEY01000660.1 GCA_004211235.1 Rubrivivax sp. | reverse complement strand
TCGTCGAACCGATGGCTGTCCTCCGAGACGGACTGGACCGGTCTGGCCGGCGCTGCGGTCGGCGCCGCGGTCATGCTGGGCATCGCCAACCTGCGCGCCGGTCGCAGCCACTACCAGGACTGAACGCGGCGCGCCCCTTCCCTGGTTCGAGGGGGCAGGGGAACGGCGAAATCTTTCGGGGCGGGGCTTGAAAGCCTCTTGACGACCTCTATGTCGCCGATCGAGCCGGCGGCGCGGCTTGGTCGCCGGTTCTTCAACCCTGAATTGGAGGACATGCACCATGTACGAAGACAGCCATCACCCGTACAGCCTGTTCGGTCAGTTCGATCGCCTGCGTCGTGAACTCGACGACGTCTTCGGCGTCTCCGGCCTGTCCAACAGCATCCGCTCCGTGGCGCCAGGCACGGTCCCGGCGATCAATGTCGGCCGCACGCCCACCAGCGTCGAGGTCTACGCCTTCGCGCCGGGGCTGGACGCTTCGAAGATCGACGTGACCCTCGACCGCGGCGTGCTGCGCATCTCGGCCGAGCGCGCCTCGGGCATACCGCGCGAAGAGCAGGTCAACGTCTTCACCCGCGAGCGTGGCGCCGGCCGCTTTTCGCGCGCAGTCGCGCTGCCGGACGACATCGACAGCGGGCAGGTCCATGCCAGCTACCGGGACGGGGTGCTGCAGGTGAGCATCGCTCGCCGCGAATCGGCCCAGCCCCGGCGCATCACCGTTCAATGAGTCATCACCATCAGGAGAAACATCATGAGCGACAACAAGCAACTCGCCGCCCGCCCGGACGCCGGGCAGGAGCCGCAACGTGCCGTACCGCCGGCCGTGGACGTGTTCGCAGACGCCTCTGGCATCACGCTCCTGGCGGACATGCCGGGCGTGCCGAGGGAGCAGCTCGAACTGCGCGTCGAGGGCGACGAGCTGTTGATCGAGGGCGCGGTCAAGCAACCCACGCCGGAAGGTCTCGAAGCCGTCTATGCCGAAGTGCGCGTGCCGCGCTATCGCCGCAGCTTCACCTTGAGCCGCGAGCTCGACACGCAGCGCATCGACGCCAACCTGAAGGACGGCGTGCTGACCCTGCGCATCCCGAAGCAGGCCCACGCGCAGCCGCGGCGCATCGCCGTCAACCCGGGCTGAGCGGCCCGTTGAAGGTGAACAGCGAAAGGATGAACCATGAGTCCAGCTGTGCAACAAGCTGGCCCTCAGGCGGGCCAGCCCCCGGGCGGCCTGCCGTCGACGGGCAGATCCGACCGCGACCGCCTTGGCATCGCCGTGGATCGGCCTCGAACGAGGCTGAGCGAACGCCTGATGGCCATCTGCCGCGCCGGCTTGCCCGGCGGCGGGCGGACGAGGCCGGGCCATGCGGTATTCGCACCGTCGGACATCTTCGACGACGACGACAAGTGGTAGGCCGCCGGGCCTTTTGAGGCACAGCGTCGGCATGGACGCGCTGTGCCCATCTCATCGCGCGGGGCCGCCCGGTGAATGCCGGGCGGCCCGGCCCAATACGGCCGGCGGTGACGCCGCGGAACGGTAGAACTATTTACAGAACGAACCGCCGGGCACCACGCAGCCGCGCCGCCAACCCGCGTCTGCGGTGCGCCTTGGCGAACTCAAACCGCCGCGTCGGCTGCGCTCCACAGGCATCCGCATTGCCACGGGCAGCGCACAACAACAACTTGAAGATGCCATGCGCCTCCCGTTGCGGTGGGCCGGCCTCGCCCTGCCTTGGCTCGCGCTGTTCGCCAGCGCCTGCCATGCCGCAGCAGAAGGCGAGTGGCCGATGCCCGCACGAGACCACGCCAGCACGCGATACAGCCCGCTGGCCGACATCAACACCGGCAACGTCGCCCAGCTGCGGCCGGTGCTGAACTTCCAGACCGGCGTGACACGCGGCCATGAAGGCGCGCCCATCGTCATCGGCTCGACGATGTATCTGCAGACGCCCTATCCGAACTACCTCTATGCGCTCGACCTGAGCAAGCCCGGCGCGCCGGTGAAGTGGAAGTTCGAGCCCAGGCCGGATGCCGGCGCCCAGGGCGTGGCCTGTTGCGACGTGGTGAACCGCGGCGTGGCCTATGCCGACGGCAAGGTCTTCATGAACACGCTGGACACGCAGACCATCGCCGTCGATGCCGAGACCGGCCGCGAGATCTGGCGCACCAAGCTCGGTGACATCGCCAAGGGCGAGACCGTGACGATGGCGCCGCTGGTGGTGAAGGACAAGGTGCTGGTGGGCAACTCCGGCTCCGAGATGGGCGTGCGCGGCTGGCTGACGGCGCTGGACACGAAGACCGGCAAGGTCGCCTGGCGGGCCTTCGCCACCGGGCCGGACAAGGACGTGCTGATCGGCCCGAACTTCAAGCCTTTCTACGAGGGCGACCGCGGCACGGACCTGGGCGTCAAGACCTGGCCCTCCGAGGCGTGGAAGATCGGCGGCGGCACGGCCTGGGGCTGGATCTCCTACGACCCCGGCCTGGACCTCATCTACTACGGCACCGCCAACCCCGGGCCGTGGAACGCCGAGCAGCGGCCCGGCGACAACAAGTGGACGGCCGGCATCTTCGCGCGCCGACCCGACACCGGCGAGGCGATCTGGTTCTACCAGTACGCGCCCCACGAC
>SEEY01000659.1 GCA_004211235.1 Rubrivivax sp. | reverse complement strand
CCCCGAGCTGGATTGCCAGTTCGCGCTCCGGCGGCAGGCGGCTGCCGACGCCGTAGATGCCCTGGCGGATCTGCTCGCGCAGCTGGTCGGCAATCTGGTGATACAGGCGCCGGCTGTCGGCGCCCTTGAGCGGTTCGATCATGCAGAGATTGTGGCTGCGGCCTTACCAATCGATGCGAAATGAGGCGAAAGGGTTTGTACGGTAAGGCCAATTTGCCACCAGCCCATAGACTGCCGCCGGTGAGCTCATTGACACCGCCCTCGCCCGCCGCCGCCCTTGCCGGCAAGACCGTCCTCGTCACCGCCGCCGCCCAGGGCATCGGCCGGGCCAGTGCCCTCGCCTGCCTGGCCGCTGGCGCGGACGTGATTGCCACCGACATCCAGCCCGAAGGCCTGGAGACGCTGGTGGCCGAGGCCGGCGCTGTCAGCGCCCCCCGCCTGCGCACGGCCCGGCTCGACGTGCGCGACACGGCCGCCGTCAACGCGCTGGCCGCCGCGCTGCCGCCGCTGCACGGCCTCTTCAACTGCGCCGGTTTCGTCCACAGCGGCACGGTGCTGGACTGCGACGAGGCCGCGTGGGACTTCAGCATGGACCTCAACGTGAAGAGCATGCTGCGCACGCTGCGCGCCTTTCTGCCCGGCATGCTGGCCGAGGCCGCCCGCAGCGGGGCCGGGGCCTCGGTGCTCAACATGGCGTCGATGGCGTCATCGATCAAGGGCTTTCCCAACCGCTTCGCCTACTGCACCACCAAGGCGGCCGTCATCGGCCTGACGAAGTCGGTGGCGGCCGACTACGTCAAGCAGGGCCTGCGCTGCAATGCGCTGTGCCCCGGCACGGTCGACACGCCCTCGCTGCGCGGCCGCATCGCCGCCGCGGCCGACCCGGTGCAGGCGGAGAAGGACTTCATCGCCCGCCAGCCGATGGGCCGGCTGGCCACCGTGGACGACATTGCGCCGCTGGTGGTCTTCCTGCTCAGCGACGCATCGCGCTTCATCACCGGCCAGGCCGTCAGCGTCGATGGCGGCGTGACGATCTGATCGCATGAGCCTTCTGCAAGCCCGCGGCCTGGGCAAGGCCTTCGCCGGCGTGACCGTGCTGCAGGACATTTCCTTCGACGTGCAGGCCGGTGAAGTGCACGCGTTGATGGGCGAGAACGGCGCCGGCAAGTCGACGCTGATGAAGATCCTGTCCGGCGTGCACCTGGCCGACGCGGGCGACGTATTGCTCGATGGTCGACCGATCCGCCCGGCCAGCCCGCGCGAGGCGCAGGACCTCGGCATCGCGCTGATCCACCAGGAGCTGCAGCTGATGCCCGACCTCAGCGCCGCGGCGAACGTCTTGATCGGCCGCGAGCGCCGGCGGGCGGGCTGGCGGCTGGACCACGCCCGGCAGATCGCCGACACGCGCATCCTCTTCGAGCGCCTGGGCCTGCAGCTCGATCCGCGCCAACCCGTCGGCGCCCTCAGCATCGCGCAGCAGCAGATGGTCGAGATCGCCAAGGCGCTATCGCTGGACGCGCGCGTGCTCATCATGGACGAGCCCACCGCCGCGCTGAACCCGGCCGAGGTGGGGGAGCTGTTCCGCGTCGTGCGCCAGCTGCGCGAGAGCGGCGTGGGCATCGTCTACATCTCGCACAAGATGGACGAATTGCAGCGCATCGCCGACCGCGTGACCGTGCTGCGCGACGGCCGGCACATCGCCACGCTGCGCATGGCCGACGCCCGCATGGACGAGCTGATCCACCTGATGGTGGGCCGCGAGCTCCAGCCGGCTGCCCATGCGGCACCCGGGCTGACCACGGCGCCCGTCGTGCTGGAGGCCAGACGCCTGAGCCGTGGCCGCGCGGTGCGCGACGCCTCCTTCGTGCTGCGCCGTGGCGAGATCCTCGGTCTGGCCGGCCTGATGGGCGCCGGCCGCACGGAGCTGGCCCGCCTCGTGTTTGGCGCCGATCGCCGCGACGGCGGCGAGGTGTTCGTCAATGGCGAGCCCGTCGACATCCGCAGCCCGGCCGATGCGGTGGCGCACGGCATCGCCTACCTGTCCGAAGACCGCAAGGGCCTGGGCCTGGCGACCGGGCTGGACGTCGAAGCCAACCTGCTGCTGCCCAGCCTGCCCCGCTTCACCGGCGCGTTGGGCCGGATCGACCGCCGCGCCGGCCAGGCCGCTGCGCAGGGCTTCGTGCAGCGTCTGGGCATCAGGACGCCATCGCTCGGCCAGACGGTCGCGCGCCTGTCCGGTGGCAACCAGCAGAAGATCGCGCTGGCCAAGTGGCTGCTGCGCGAGGGCGACATCCTCATCGTCGATGAGCCCACGCGCGGCATCGACGTGGGCGCCAAGGGCGAGATCCACCGCCTGCTGCGCGACCTGGCGGCGGCCGGCAAGAGCCTCATCGTCATCTCCTCCGAGCTGCCCGAGCTGCTGGGCCTGGCGCACCGCATCCTCGTCATGTGCGAGGGCCGGATCAGCGGCGAACTGACTGCCGCCGACGCCACGCAGGAGGCGCTGATGGCCCTGGCCACGCGCCACGAGACTGAACCCGCATGACCCGACTCCCCGTCTCGCCCGCCGCACTTCAAAGGCTGCTCGCCTTCGCCGGACTCGTCGCGCTGCTCATCGTATTCAGCAT
>SEEY01000658.1 GCA_004211235.1 Rubrivivax sp. | reverse complement strand
CGTTGGCGGACGTGCCCATCCGCGCCGTCAACCCGCAGACGGGCACGGCCAGCCAGTTGCGCCTGGGCGATATTGCCCAGATCAAGCGCGGCTACGTCGACCCGCCGGCGACCAAGGTCCGCCACCAGGGCAAGGAAGTGTTGGCGCTGGGCGTCTCGATGGCCAAGGGCGGCGACATCATCGCGATGGGCAAGGCGCTGAACGCGGCCTTCAAGACCATCGAGCGCGAGCTGCCGGCGGGCATCCAGCTCGAGCAGATCCAGGACCAGCCCCGCGCCGTGACCACCTCGGTCGGCGAGTTCGTGCACGTGCTCATCGAGGCCGTGGTCATCGTGCTCGCAGTCAGCTTCATCTCGCTCGGCCTGCACACCCGGCCGCTGCGCATCGACATCTGGCCCGGCCTCGTCGTCGGCATCACCATCCCGCTGGTGCTGGCCATCACCTTCACGACAATGTTCTATTGGGGCGTGGGCCTGCACAAGATCTCGCTCGGCTCGCTGATCATCGCGCTCGGGCTGCTGGTGGACGACGCCATCATTGCCGTCGAGATGATGGTGCGCAAGCTCGAGGAGGGCTACGACAAGATGCACGCCGCCACCTTCGCCTACGACGTGACGGCCATGCCCATGCTGACCGGCACGCTGATCACGGCGGTGGGTTTCCTGCCGATCGGCCTGGCCAAGTCGGTGACCGGCGAATACACCTTCGCGATCTTCGCGGTGACGGCGGCGTCGCTGGTCATTTCCTGGGGCGTGTCCGTCTACTTCGTGCCCTATCTCGGCGCGCTGCTGCTCAAGAGCAAGCCGTCGGCCGACGGCGAGGTGCACGAGCTGTTCGACACGCCGTTCTACAACCGCTTCCGCGGCCTCGTGCGCTGGTGCGTGACGCACCGTTGGGCCACCATCGGCATCACGCTGCTCGTCTTTGCGCTGGGCATTTTCGGCATGACCCGCGTGCAGCAGCAGTTCTTCCCGGACTCCAGCCGCCCCGAAGTGCTCGTCGACCTCTGGCTGCCGGAGGGCTCCACGATCCAGGAGACCGAGGCGCTGGCCAAGCGCTTCGAGGCGCGGATGATGAAGGAGGAGGGCATCGCCACGGTGACCACCTGGATCGGTTCCGGCGTGCCGCGCTTCTACCTGCCGCTGGACCAGATCTTCCCGTCCACCAACGTCACCCAGTCCATCCTGCTGCCCAAGGGCCTGGCCGAGCGTGAGGCGCTGCGTACGCGGCTGCCGGCGCTGCTGGCAGAGGAGTTCCCGGAAGCACGGGGCCGCGTCAAGCTGCTGCCCAACGGGCCGCCCGTGCCCTACCCGGTGCAGTTCCGCGTCACCGGCGCCGACCCGAAGATCGTGCGCGACTGGGCCGACAAGGCCAAGGACATCCTGCGCGCGAACCCGAACATGCGCGGCGTCAACGACAACTGGAACGAAAACGTCAAGATGCTTCGGCTGAATGTCGACCAGGACAAGGCGCGCGCCCTGGGCATCACGAGCCAGGGGCTGGCCCAGTCGGCGCGCACGCTGCTGTCGGGCACCGTCATCGGCCAGTACCGCGAGGCCGACAAGCTCGTCGACATCGTGCTGCGGCAACCCGCCGACGAGCGCGCCGTCATTACTGACATTGGCGACGCCTACCTGCCCACCAGCACCGGCCGCGCCATCCCGATGACGCAGATCGCCAAGGTCGAGTTCGACTGGGAGCCGGGTGTCATGTGGCGCGAGGGCCGGCTCTACGCCGTCACGGTGCAGGGCGACGTCGCGGAGGGCCTGCAAGGCGCCACCGTCACCAAGGAAGTCTGGCCCAAGCTCGACGAGCTTCAGAAGCAGATGCCGACCGGCTACAGCATCCAGATCGCCGGCGCGGTGGAAGAGAGCAGCAAGGGCCAGGGCTCCATCGGTGCCGGCGTGCCGGTGGCGCTCTTCATCATGCTGACGCTGCTCATGCTGCAGCTGCAAAGCTTCAGCCGCGCGGCGCTTGCCTTCCTGACCGGCTTCTTCGGCATCGCCGGCGTGTCGTTCGCGCTGCTGGTGCTGAACCGGCCGTTCGGCTTCGTCGCGCTGCTGGGCGTCATCGCGCTGTTCGGCATGATCATCCGCAACTCCGTCATCCTGATCGACCAGATCGAGCAGGACCGCGCCCGCGGCGTGCCGGACTGGCTGGCGGTCGTCGATTCGGCGGTGCGGCGCTTCCGGCCCATCGTGCTGACGGCGGCCGCGGCGGTGCTGGCCATGATCCCGCTGTCGCGCAGCGTCTTCTGGGGGCCGATGGCCGTGGCCATCATGGGCGGGCTGATCGTCGCCACCGCGCTGACGCTGCTGGCGCTGCCGGCCATGTACGCGGCGCTGTTCCGCGTCGAACGGCCGGACCGACCGAGCCAGCTCTGACCGCGGGTTTTGCCGCCCCTGCACCGGGGCGGCCGGCGTGCTGCGCGGCATCGCTACAATCCGCGGTTTGCCGAATCGCCTGAATCGTCCCTGAGGCTGCTCCTGCAGCAGCCGCACCAGAACCAACCCGTTGCGCGGGTGGCGAAATTGGTAGACGCACCAGGTTTAGGTCCTGACGCCTTCACGGGCGTGCCGGTTCGAGTCCGGCCCCGCGCACCACTGTCCTTCAACTGTTCCCGAGTCCATCATG
>SEEY01000657.1 GCA_004211235.1 Rubrivivax sp. | reverse complement strand
GTCTACCCCGGCGCCTTCGTCGTCGAGCGCCCGGTGACCGAAGGCGGCGTGCAGTCGGATCAGCGCCGCGTGCTGGCCGGCGAGAGCTGGAGCCAGGGGCAGGTGCTGCTCGCCTGGGACGAAGTGCGGCGCGGCGCTGCCACGCCGGGCGACGGCCACAACGTCGTCATCCATGAATTCGCTCACCAGCTGGACCAGGCCAACGGCGCCGCGAACGGCGCGCCGGCGCTGCCCACGGCCGAGGCCTACCGGCGCTGGTCGACGGTGATGCAGAACGAGTTCGATGCCTTGCGGTGGCGGCTGGCGCGGCCGGATGAATTCGGGCCCGGCCTCATCGACGCCTACGGCGCGACCGATCCGGCGGAGTTCTTCGCCGTCGTCAGCGAGCTGTTCTTCGAGCGGCCGATCGAGCTGGCCGCCGGGCACCCGGCCCTGTACGGCGAGCTGAGCGGCTACTACCGGCTGGATCCGGCGAGCTGGGCCTAGCCAAGCCGCGGATCAGAACCCGAGGCTGGCCAGCAGGTCGTCCACGTCGTCCTGCTTGAGCGCCTTGTCGGGCGTCTGAACGCCGCCGAGTTCGCCACCGGCAGCGCCCGCGGCCACCGGTGCAGGCAGCGACGCCACCAGGTCCTTGAGCGGCGGCTCGGCGCGCTCCAGCATCCGGCTGACCTTGTTGATGACCTGGCCGGAGAGATCCTGGAAGTCCTGCGACATCATGATCTCGGTGTGCAGCGACTTCTCGCGCGCTGCGAAGCTCGCGGCGTCGGAGGCGTAGGCGGCACACAGCTTCATCAGGGCACGGGCGCGGTCGGGGCTGATGTTGCTGGACAGCGCCAGGCGGTTCAGCGCGTCGGAAAGCTCGCGGCCCTTCTTGCGCACGGCCTCGGCATCGTCCGCCGCCGCTTCGACGAGGGTGAGCACCTTGGTGGCGGCTTGCTCGGTCATGCTGCGCACATAGGCCAGCCGTTCGCGCGCGTCCGGCAGTTCCTCCACGACGGTGTGCAGGATCTGGGCGGCGTCGGCGCGAATCACGGCCTGGATGGATGCGTCGGACATGAAGGACTCCCGGATGACCCTGATCACAGTGAAGAGGGCCGCCGCAGTCTAGGGCGCGGCTCCGGGGCAGCCAACGCGCGAACCAGGACCGAACGCCACCTTTGTCACGGGGTCGGGAAACGTCTTCACCCCAGCAGCGCACGCAGGGCGGCGGCCTGCGTCGCGTCCAGTCGCCCGGCGGCTTCGGCGAGGGCGAGCTGGCGCAGGCCGACTGCGCGCAGCAGATCGACTTCCAGACCGGCGCCTCGCGCGGCGTCGAGGTGGCGGGCCAGCACGGCCACGTCGCCGCGGGCAATCGGGCCGGCCACGGCGCCGGGCAGGCCGCGTGCGGCGGCCGTGTCGAGCGCGCCGCGGGTCAGCGGCAACAGCGCGGGCAGCGCCTCATCGGCCGTCAGCCCGGCGGCCGACCAGAGCGCACCGGCCTCGGCCAACACCGCCAGCACGCCGCTGGCGGCGAGGTTGGCAGCGGCGTGATAGGCCGCGCGGGCGGTGGCGGTCATCGGCCAGGGCAGCGCCAGGGCGATCAGGCCCAGACGCTGCGCAAGCACCTGCAGCGCCGGCCGGTGCGCCGCGTCGGCCTCGATGCCGACGTGCACGCCCGCCAGGCCCGCGTCGCCGGCCAGCAGCTTCAGCGGATGAAAGCCCGCGGCGGCCGGTGCCGGCGCGAGGGCATCGAGCGGCGTTGCGCCGCTGCAGTGCAGCGCGAGCTGGCCGGCACGCCAAGGCAAGGCCGCGGCGGTGGCGGCGATCTGGTCGTCCGGCACGGTCAGCCAGACCCAGTCGGCCTGGCGGGCCGCCGCAGCTGCAGTGAACTCGCCAGCGCCAGGTGAACGGCGGCCGACGACGACCGCCTCACCCGACGCCTGCAGCGCCGGCACGAGGGCACTCGCCAGCCGGCCGTAGCCAATCACTGCGTGCTTCATGAATTGGCGAGGTCAAAGAAGGTGTGAATGAGTCCAACGCGGCCGAGCAGACCGCTGCGGCGTCGCCGCGGCGAGATGAGCGGGCGTGTCGGATTCGTTCGCACCTTCTCAGGGCTTGACGAACTTCAGCGTCATGCGGTCGCTCTCGCCGATGGCCTGGTACTTCGCGCGGTCCTTGTCCTTCAGCGCGTAGGTCGGCGGCAGCGTCCAGACGCCTTCAGGATGGTCGGCGGTGTCCTTGGGGTTCGCGTTCACCTCGCTGCGGCCGGCCAGCTTGAAACCGGCGGCCTCGGCGAACTTGATGACGGTGGCCTCCTGCACATAGCCGGTCGGCGCCTTCGGGTCCTGCGTGCGCGACGCGGGCAGGCGGTGCTCCTCCACACCGAGCACGCCGCCCGGCTTGAGAGCCTTGAACGCGGCGTTGAAGACGGCCTGCGTCTTGTCGGCGCCCAGGCTCATCCAGTTATGCACGTTGCGGAAGGTCAGCACGGCATCGGCGCTGGCGGGCGGCGCGATGTCGAGCAGGCCCTTGGCCGGGTCGAAGACCGTGAGCTTGACCTTGCCGTAGACGCTCGACGAATCCATCTTGGCCTTGAAGCGTCCCCCCTCACCCGCGGCGGCGTAGAGCTGCCCGGCGTCGCGCAGGTAGGGCGCCAGGAT
>SEEY01000656.1 GCA_004211235.1 Rubrivivax sp. | reverse complement strand
CTTCGCGCCCGCTGCCGAGCCGCTGCGCCAGCTGGCCCGGGCGCTCGCCCAGCGCGACCCGGCGGCAGGGCGGGCACTGCTCGACCAGCTGGCGCAGCGGCTCGGCAGCGGGCGCGAAGTCGGGGCTCCGGCGCAGCACGGCCAGCAGCGGCGCGCCGACGCGGGCCAGCATGACCGCGGGGTCGGCGCTCGGCGCGGTGCGGCGGCCCAGGTCCAGGTAGGCGCGGCGCGCTTGCGCGTAGGCGTCCAGGCGCGGTGCCAGGTCTGGCGTGGTGAGCAGCGTGGCCGTGTCGACGCGGACTTCGCCGAGCAGCGCCAGCAGGCGGTCGCGCGGTGCGGAGTCCGGCGCGTAGGTGATGCGCGGCGCGCGGTAGGCCACCCAGGGGCGGTCGTCGGTGTTGAGCGGCGCATCACGCGACAGGCGCTGCAACGCCGCCGCATCCGCGATGAAGCTGCCGAGCACGGCGAAGTCGTCGCCAAGGCCGAAATGCGCAGCCATCGCCGGTCTGCCGAGGCCGGTCCCAAAGCGCGTGCCCCCGGCGCGACCGACGAGGCCGACGGTGGGTGTGTCCAGACTGTTGCTGGCCAGCAGCGCAGCGCCGTCGGGAAAGGCCTGCAGGAAGGCGGCCGTGATGCTGCGCAGCGTGTCGATGTCCAGCTGATGCAGCGGCAGCCACTGGCAGAACAGCCCTTGCGGCGCGAGGCGTTCGCGCACGGCCTGAAAGTGCTCGACGGTGTACAGCGCGCCGGAGCCGCTGCGGGCGGGGTGGAAGTTGTCGGAGACGATGACGTCGTAGCGCTGCTCGCTGGTGCGGACGAAGCGCCGCGCGTCGGCGGCGTGCATGCGCGGCGAGGGGCCGTCGCCGGTTGTGGGACGGAACAGCGCCGACGCCTCGATCACCTCGGGAAGCAATTCGACGGCGTCGACCTGCAGGCCCGGCACACGCGCCGCCACGCCGGACGTGACACCGGAGCCGACGCCAAGGAAGAGGGCGCGTTTCGCCTCGCCATGCAGCAGCAGCGGCAGCAGAGCCTGGCGGCCATCGACGAGCACGGTGGCGCTGCTGCCCTCCTGCTGGCGGTTGTTGATGCGCAGCCGCCTGACGCCGGCGTCGTCCTCGACGACGCTCACGGCGGCCATCGCGCCCTCGCGGTAGCTCAGCAGGCGGCCGCCTTCCGGCAGGTCGACGAAGGCCAGCGGTGGCGCGAATGCAGCGATCGCGGCCGTGGCGCCGGCGGGCAGCCACCAGGCCGCGCTGCGCCAGGTCGGCGCCAGCAGCAGATAGCCCGCCGCCAGCAGCAGCAGCGCGACCTTGGGGCCGAGCGCAGCGGCCAGCAGCACGCCGAACATCGGTGCCGCGAGCATCGCTCCCAGCGTGTTCACGCCCAGCGCCCGGCTGAACGGGTGGCCGGCTTCCTTTGCATCGGCACTGAGCTGGCAGAAGAGGGCGCCCATCAGCAACGTTGGCAAGGCGAACACGGCGACCGCCAGCAGCGCCTCGGTGGCGAGCGCTCCGGTGAACGTCGCGGGCTGCAGCACCGCCTTGATGGCCTCGGCGCCCCACAGCGCGGCCATGCCCAACAGGATGCTGGCGGCCAGTGCCTGCAGCAGCCGCGGCGTGCTGCGCAGCGCCGGCCAGCGCGCGAAGGCCGCGGCGCCGAGCGCGCTGCCCGCGAGGTAGACGGCCAGCAGCAGGGCGAAGGTGTAGACCGTGTCCTCGGCCACCTGGCTTAGCACGCGCACGGCGAGCACTTCGTAGGCGATGCCGAGCAGGCCGGTGGCGGCGAGCATCCACAGCGGGCGGTTCGACGCTCTCGGGCCGAGCGGAGTTGCAGGCCTGGCCTGCAGCGCGAGGCCGGCCAGCAGCGCACAGCCGAGGTTGAGCGCGACGCACAGGCCGGCGCTGCGCGTCAGCCCGAGTGCCGGGATCAACCAGAACGCCGTGGCCAGCACGCCGACGACCGCGCCCAGCGTGTTGGCGGCATACAGCGGCGCCACCGCGGCGGTGCCCAGGCGCGCCATCGCCGGCAGCGTCGCCCCCATCGCGGCCGTGGCTGGCAGCAGCAGCATGAAGCTCGCACCGAAGGCGATGCTCCAGTGCCAGGCCGCTGTCGCGTCCGGGCCGATCAGCGCCAGCGCGGCATGGCTGGCGGCCGGCATGGCAAACATCAACACCGCGCCCCACAGGCCGATCAGCGCCTCGCAGCCGGCGTACCAGCGCAGCGGCTGGGCGCTGGCCTCGATGCGTCGCCCGAGCCACAGCGAACCGAGTGACAGCCCGCCGAAGAAGGCGGCGACGACGGCCAGCACGGCCGCCGACTCGTGGCCCAGCACGAGGCCGAACTGCTGCGTCCAGACGATCTGGTAACCCAGCCCGGCAAAGCCGGACGCGGCCATCAGCAGCAGCGCGAGCCGCTTCAAGCCGAAAAGCTCAGCGTGTAGCCCCAGCTCTCCAGCCGCGTCGGAATGGCGTTGAAGGCCAGGCTGATGCGCCGCCCGCCGGCGTTGGGCGGCACCGCGTGCATCAGGTAGCTCGGGAACAGGATCAGGTCGCCGGGCGCGGGCGCCGGGCTGACCCACTTTTCGGCGTTGTACGGCCCCGTCGTCACGCCCGCATGGTCGTTCTTCAACGTGAAGT
>SEEY01000655.1 GCA_004211235.1 Rubrivivax sp. | reverse complement strand
ACCAAGGTTCGCCTCAGCCGCGTGCCGCAGGCCGGGCAGCCCGAAGTGCTGGGCTGGGACGCCGTCGGCACCGTCGAGGCTCTCGGTTCAGCGGTCGAACAGCAGCTCCCAGGCCGTGATGGCCGTCAGCGGCAGGGCGGCGGCATCGGCGTCCGTCAGGCTGGCGGGCGCCCGGGCGGCGATGCGGTGGTCGACGAGCTGCAATTCAGCGTTCGAGCCGGGGCGGTTGATGGCGCCGGCGTAGTAAACGCGGTCGCCGACGGCGAAACCTTCGACCGCTGAACCGAGAGCCTCGACGGTGCCGACGGCGTCCCAGCCCAGCACTTCGGGCTGCCCGGCCTGCGGCACGCGGCTGAGGCGAACCTTGGTGTCCACCGGATTGACCGACACGGCCGACACGCGCACGAGCAGGTCGCGCGCCGTGGGCGTCGGTGCCGGCAATTGCAGGTCGACGAGTGATTCGGGGTGTTCGATGGCCTGCGGTTGGAGGTAGGCGATGGCTTTCATGGTGACGTCCTTTCGGGGTTGGGATGGCCGCCATGGTGTCGCCCGCCATTGCTTTCAGAAAGCCTAGGATTGGCGAATCAGTTTCCTCATAAACATGAAGATGGATCGCTTTTCACCGCTGCAGCTTTTCATTGCCGCCGCCGAGACGGGGAGCTTCTCGGCGGCGGCCCGGCGGCTGGACCTGGGGCCGGTGCAGGCCAGCGCCACCATTGCGCGGCTGGAGCGCGAGCTGGGCATGCGGCTGTTCGAGCGCTCCACGCGCCGCCTGCGCCTGACCGACGCCGGCGAGCAGTGGCTGCCCCACGCCCGCCAGATGCTGGCCGCCTGGGAGGACGGCCAGGCCGCACTGCGCGAGGCGTCGGGCGACGAGCAGCCGCTCGGCGGCCGACTGCGCGTGAGCCTGCCGAGCGACGTGGGCCGCCAGCACCTTTGGCAGTGGATCGAGGACTTCATCGCCGCCGAGCCGGGGCCCGGCGTGCAGCTTGAACTGCGCCTGTCCGACCGCGTTGCCGACCTGGTGCAGGAACCGGTGGACTACGCCGTGCGCTACGGCGCGCCGGCCGACTCCGGCCTGGTCGCCCTGCCCATCGCGCCCGACAACCGCCGCGTGCTGTGCGCCAGCCCGGCCTACATCGCCCGCCACGGCCAGCCGCGCACGCCCGCCGAGTTGAAGGCGCATGACTGCCTGCGCTGGGGCCTGGGAGAAGGCGTGCACGGCCGCTGGCGCTTCACGTCGGTGGAAGGCGAGAGCAGCGCCGTCGAGGTGACCGGCAGCCGCGTCGCGAACGACGGCGGCCTCGTGCGAGCGTGGGCGCTGCGCGGGCTGGGCATCGCCTACAAGAGCGGGCTGGACGTTGCCGCTGACCTCGCTGCCGGCCGCCTTGTCGCGCTGCTGCCGGGCTGGCTGGGTGAACCGTCGCCGCTGCACTGGATGGCCGTGGGCCGGCACCGCATGACGCCTGCGCTGAGGCGACTGGCCGCCGAATTACGGCGGCGTTGCGAGGCCTTGGGCTGATACGGCTGCGCCAGCCGGGAGCGTTTGCCCGAGCGCCAGCTCTTAGGTTGTACGACGACAGTTGGCGCTCTGTTCGTCCGTCATCCACGGTCCGAAATGGAGGAGGACATCGCTGTCCATAGGGTGGCCACTGGTGAAAACGCCGAGTTGCACGTCCGGCCACGCTATCGCGCAGTCGCGTGATTGTTTCCCAATGTAGCGTTGCATTGCCTCGGTCGTCGTATGACCATTCGCTGCGTTTTTGGACCCGCCACGACAACGACTACCGGAGCACAAACCATGACATTCCCTGGAGACAGCACTCGCCGACAGACCTTGCGCATCAGCGCCGTTGCCTTGGCCATTGCCGCCATGAGCGCCCAGGCGCAGGCGCAGCAACAGGAAGACCCGAACAAGCTGGACGCCGTCGTCGTGACCGGCTTTCGCGCCAGCCTGAACAACGCGCTGAACCTGAAGAAGAACGCCGACGGCCTAGTCGACGTGATCAAGGCGGAAGACGTCTCCAAGTTCCCTGACGCCAACCTCGCCGAATCGCTGCAGCGCGTGCCGGGCGTGGCCCTGTCGCGCGGCGATGGCGGCGAAGGCAAGCAGATCACCGTGCGCGGCCTGAACGCCGGCTTCACCCGCGTTCGCATCAACGGCATCGAGGCCATCTCGGCCACCGGCGCGTCGGACATCAACGGCAGCACCAACCGCAGCCGCGCCTTCGACTTCTCCGTCTTCGCGTCGGAACTGTTCAACAGCCTGTCCATCCGCAAGACGTCGCAGGCCGACGTCGAGGAAGGCTCTCTCGGCGCCACCGTCGACCTGCGCGGCGCCCGCCCGTTCGACTTCAGGAACCAGACGCTGCAGGTCGGCGCGCAGACCAGCTACAACACGCTGGCGCGCAGGTCCGCGCCCCGCCTGACCGGCCTGTTCACGACGACCGCGCAGACCGACCTCGGCAAGATCGGCATCCTGATGTCCGGCGCCTGGTCCAAGCGCAGCGCCACGGAAGAAGGCTATGAAGCGGTCGAGCTGCTGCCCGCCAGCGACGGCGGCTCGGGCTTCTGCTCGCCGGTCGGCTTCACGCCGCAGAACCCGCCCAACAACGCCGTGAAAGGCATCGACGCCAACA
>SEEY01000654.1 GCA_004211235.1 Rubrivivax sp. | reverse complement strand
CCCCGCCCCTTCGGGCTTCCCTGCGCTGCTCAGGCCTTGAAGCCCCGCGCAGAACTCCCTCCGCTACGCTGCGGTCAAACAGCTGCGCGGAGTCAGTTCTTGATGCGCGCTGCGCGCGCGGCTTCAAGCCCTTCCGCTGCTCGGCGGGGCTAAAAGGGGGCATACGAAATACGTCCACCGGACGGCTTTCGGGCTTGGCTGTTGGCTGTTGCGGCTGTTGGCTGTTCGGCTGTTCCTTCACACCCCTTTGGAGGAGCCGAGAAGCGCAGGACGACAAGGCGTGCGCGAAGCGCACTTCGTCAACTGACTTCGCGCAGCTGTCTGAACGGAGCGTAGCGAAGTGAGTTCTGCGCGAGCCTTGTCGTCCGAGCATCGCAGGGGACCCCGCAGCGAAGCGAAGGGGCGACGGAGCGGGGGCGACTCTTTGCCTACTTTCTGGTCGCTCAGAAAGTAGGTCGCCCGCCGGGGCGAACTCCCGGCTGGACCTGGCCGCAGACGCCACCGTCACGACAAAGCCTCCTGCGCATGGTGAGCGCGTCCGTCCGCATCGAACAGGTGCGCCTCTGCCACGTCCACGCTCACCGCCACGTGGGACCCGAGCCGAGGCGATACGCCAGCTGGCACCGTCACGATCAATGGCGTGCCGCCCTCCAGCTTCAGATGCGCCAACGTCCGCTCGCCTAGAAACTCCACCAGCTCGACACGCCCGCGCAGCGGGCCGACGTCGGCCACCCGCAGGTTCTCCGGCCGCACCCCCAGCACCAACCCCTGCGACGCCAGACCATCCACCGAAACCCGCGTCGTGACCGCCGCGCCACCGGGCACCGTCACCACGGCGCGCCCGCGGTCATCCGCCGCCCGCTCGACCGGCACGAAACCCATCCCCGGCGTGCCGATGAAGCTCGCCACGAACCTCGTCGCAGGTCGTCTATACAACTCCGCCGGCGTCGCCACCTGCTCGATCGCGCCGCCCTTCATCACGACGATGCGCGTCGCCAGCGTCATCGCCTCGATCTGGTCATGCGTGACGAACACCATCGTCGCGCCCAGGCGCTGGTGGAGTTGCGCCAGCTCCAGCCGCGTGCGGCCGCGCAGCGCCGCGTCCAGGTTGGACAGCGGCTCGTCGAACAGGAAGATGCCCGGCTCCTTCACCACCGCCCGGCCGATGGCCACGCGCTGGCGCTGGCCGCCGGAGAGCTGCCCCGGCTTGCGGTCCAGCAGCGCGTCCAGTTCCAGCATGCGGGCCGACTCGGTGATGCGCCGAGCGATCTCCTCGGAAGGGACGCCGATGTTCTTCAACCCGAACGCCAGGTTCTCGCGCACGCTCATGTGCGGATACAGCGCGTAGTGCTGGAACACCATGGCCAGGTTGCGTTGGCCCGGCGGGGCGACGGTGACGTCGCGGTCGCCGATGAAGATGCGCCCACCGCTGACTTCTTCCAGCCCGGCCACCATGCGCAGCAGGCTGGTCTTGCCGCAGCCCGAGGGCCCCAGGAAGACGACGAACTCGCCCTCGGCGACTTCCAACGACAGGTTCTCGATGACCTGCACCGCGCCGTAGCGCTTGCAGACGTTCTCCAGTTTCAGGCCAGCCACGTCGCGTGTCTCCGGTTCATTCTTCTTGTGCGACCACGGGCCAGCCGTCGTCGGTCCAGCTCAGCCGCTTGATGCGCAGATGCGGCTTGCCGCCGCGTTCGCTGTCGTAGGCGTGGTGGACGAGCCAGTCGCCGACGACGTCCTGATGGCCGGGGCCCTTCCATCGCGGGCCGCCCGAAAGCACCGGCGTGGCGCCGCCGTCCATCAAGGCCTTGCCGTCGCGGTCGAGGTAAGGCCCGGTCACGCTGCGGGCGCGGCCGACGCGCACGTTGTAGGTGCTGTCCACGCCCTTGCAACACAGGTCGTAGGAGGCGAACAGATAGACCCAGTCGCCATGGCGAACGAGGGTGGGCGCTTCGATGCCGGCCTTGCGGCGGGCGATGAAGGTGGATTCGCCAATGGGTTTAAGCGTCTGCGCGTCGAGCTGCGTCAGGCGGATGCCGCCCCAGAACGAGCCGTAGCTCAGCCACAGCCGGCCGTCGCTGTCGACGAACAGGTCCGGGTCGATGGCGTTGAAGTTGTCCTCGGCGCCGCTCTGAACAACGAGGCCTTCGTCGCGCCAGTCGTCGCTGTCGGGCCTGTCGCTGCTGACCAGGCCGATGGCCGAACGGTTCTTGCCGAAGGTCGAGATCGAGTACAGCGCCCAGGTGCGGCCGCGATGCTGGAACAGCTTGGGCGCCCAGACGTCCAGGCCCTTGTGCCCGGGTACGGCCTCCAGCCACCAGGCCGGCGCTTGCGTGAACACGGGCGGCAGCCGCTGCCAGGTCTTGCCGGCGTCCGCCGAGGCCAGCCGTTGCAGGCCGCGGCCCGTCGTGAAGACGAACCAGCGGTCGCCCTGGATCAGCAGCGTCGGGTCGTGCGCGCCGGGTTCGGCTTGCGGCTCGGCAGCCTGCGCTGGGGCAAGTGATGCGCGCGCTGTTCGCAGCGCTGCTTGCGCTGTGCCTCGGTGCTCCCGCGCAGGCTGCTGAGCCGCAAGCCGAACCCGGCGCGCACGACCCGACGCTACTGATCCAGGGCGACCGCTGGTTCGTCTTCACGACGGGC
>SEEY01000653.1 GCA_004211235.1 Rubrivivax sp. | reverse complement strand
ATCGTTGACGAGATCCCCTATCAGGTCAACAAGAAGACGCTGCTCGAGCGCATCGCCGAGCTGGTGCAGGAAAAGAAGATCGAGGGCATCAGCCACATCCAGGACGAGTCCGACAAGTCCGGCATGCGCGTCGTCATCGAGCTCAAGCGGGGCGAGGTCCCCGAAGTGGTGCTCAACAACCTGTACAAGCAGACGCAGCTGCAGGACAGCTTCGGCATGAACATGGTCGCCCTGGTGGACGGCCAGCCCAAGCTGTGCAATCTGCGCGACATGATCATCGTGTTCCTGGAGCACCGCCGCGAGGTGGTGACTCGCCGCACGATCTACGAGCTGCGCAAGGCCCGCGAGCGCGGCCATGTGCTGGAAGGTCTGGCCGTCGCCCTGGCCAACATCGACGAGTTCATCGAGACCATCAAAACCTCGCCGACGCCGCCGGTCGCCAAGGCGGCGCTGATGGCCAAGAGCTGGGATTCGTCACTGGTGCGGGAGATGCTGTCGCGCGCCGAGGGCGGCAGCCAGGCCTACCGTCCCGACGGGCTGGAGCCCGAGTTCGGCATGCAGGCCGACGGCCTGTACCGGCTGTCCGAAGGGCAGGCAGGCGAAATCCTGCAGATGCGCCTGCAGCGCCTGACCGGCCTGGAGCAGGACAAGATCGTCGGCGAATACCGCGAGGTGATGACGCAGATCGCCGACCTGCTGGACATCCTGGCCACGCCGTCGCGCGTGACGACCATCATCAGCGACGAGCTGGTGCAGGTGAAGCAGGAGTTCGGCCAGACCAAGCTGGGCGCGCGCCGCAGCGTCATCGAGCACAACGCGCAGGAGCTGGGCACCGAGGACCTGATCACACCGACCGACATGGTGGTGACGCTCTCGCACACCGGCTACATCAAGAGCCAGGCGCTGAGCGAATACCGCGCCCAGCGCCGCGGTGGCCGCGGCAAGCAGGCGACGGCGACGAAGGAAGACGACTGGGTCGACCAGCTGTTCATCGCCAACACGCACGACTGGCTGCTCTGCTTCTCTGACCGCGGCCGCGTCTACTGGCTCAAGGTCTGGGAAGTGCCCCAGGGTTCGCGCAACTCGCGCGGCAAACCCATCGTCAACATGTTCCCGCTGCAGGCCGGCGAGAAGATCACGGTGGTGCTGGCCTTGACCGGTGAGTTCCGCGTCTTCCCCGAGGACCATTTCATCTTCATGGCGACCGCCATGGGCACGGTCAAGAAAACGTCGCTGAAGGATTTCAGCAATCCGCGCAAGGCCGGCATCATTTCCGTCGATCTGGACGAAGGGGATCACTTGATCGGTGCTGCCCTGACGGATGGCCGACACGATGTGATGTTGTTCAGCGACGGCGGCAAGGCCGTGCGCTTCGACGAAGACGAAGTTCGCCCGCTGGGCCGCACCGCCCGCGGCGTGCGCGGGATGATGCTCGAGCCCGATCAGCGCCTCATCGCCATGCTGGTGGCCGAGGACGAGTCTCAGAGCGTGCTGACCGCCACGGAGAACGGCTTCGGCAAGCGCACCAGCATCGTCGAGTACACCCGCCACGGCCGCGGCACCAAGGGCATGATCGCCATCCAGCAGAGCGAGCGCAACGGCCGCGTCGTGGCGGCCACGCTGGTGCGGCCGGAGGACGAGATCATGCTGATCACCGACCGCGGCGTGCTCGTTCGCACCCGCGTCAGCGAGATCCGCGAGCTGGGTCGCGCAACGCAGGGCGTCACGCTGATCGCGCTGGACGACGGCAGCAAGCTGTCGGGCCTGCAACGCATCGTCGAGAACGATGCCAATGAAGTCGATGCCTCGGCCGAACCCGGCGATGCTGCCGCGGCCGACGACACCCCTGAATCCCCGAAGGATTGACATGATTTCTCGCAAGCTGGGCCTGGCCCTCGCCCTCGTGATGGCTGCAGGCGCCGCCGTCGCCGAACCCTCGCCGGCCAAGAAAGTCTTGATCGACAAGATCGTCGCGCTGCAGCAGCGCGGCCTGGCGGAGAACCTTGCCGCCACCATCGTGCAGGGGCCACTGCCCCAGTTGTCCCAGGGCGTGCGCGCCGCGCTGCAGCAGGTGCCGGCGGACAAGCGCGAAGCGACCGTCAAGGCCATGGACGTCGAGCTGAAGAAGTTCGTCGACGAGAACACGGCCTACATGAAGGACAAGATCGCCAAGACGGTGCCAAACACGGCTTCGGCGCTGCTGGACGAACGCTTCAACGAGGATGAACTGAAGCAGGTGCTCGCCTGGGCAGAATCGCCGGTCAGCCAGAAATTCGGCTCGAGCACCGTCGAGCTGCAGAAGGCGGTGGCGCAGAAGGTCATGGCCGAAGCCGGCCCGACGCTGGAAGGCCGCTTCAAGACCCTGCAGGCCAGCCTGGCCAAGCAGCTCGGCCTGCAGCCGCCGCCGGCCGGCGCGTCCGCCACGAAGAAGTAGTCCTTTCAGATCGCGATGACCTCTCCCCGCCCGTTCAACTTCGCCCCCGGCCCTGCCACCCTGCCCGAGCCCGTGCTGCGCCAGGTGGCAGCCGAGATGCTCGACTGGCAGGGCAGCGGCATGAGCGTCATGGAGATGAGCCACCGCGGCAAGGAGTTCGGCAGCATCCTGGCGGGCGCGGAGGCGGACCTGCGCGAATTGCTGTCC
>SEEY01000652.1 GCA_004211235.1 Rubrivivax sp. | reverse complement strand
CTCGTGGCCAAGCGTGAGCAGCACACCGTCGGCGCCGTCCTCGCCCAGCACACCGGCATACAGCGTGTGGTCGAGGTCGACGGCCACGGCCTTGACTGGCGGCAGCAGCAGGGCTGGCAGCCAGCGGCAGGCCAACTCGCGTGCCAGGACGGATTGCGCTGCAGCGGACAGCGGCGAGCCGGCCATCTTGGCCAGCCGCATGTCCAGCAGCGGCACGCCTGCCGTCTCGCAGACGCCGGCCAGGTCCGCCACCTGGACATCGATGCCAGCAGCAACCGACGGCAAGGTCGACAGCAAGAGGATGGGCGCGCGGCTCATCGCCCGAAGCGCGGCGATGCGGCCAGCCAGCCACTCCGCCTCGGCGGGCAGGCGCGACCCGTCCAGCCAAAGCAGCTCCAGCTCGGCCGGAGCATGCTCGGCGAAGGACAGACTGTCGTCATAGCCCGACAGCCACGGGTCCAGGGCGAGGTCGGCCCAGTCCAGATACGGCTGGGCCAGCGTCAGCAGCGTCTCGATGGCATGGTTGCGCCAAATGTTGATGCGCCTGGCCGGTCCACTCGGCCTGTCGAGCGACAGGCCCAGCAGTTCCAACCGGCTCGGCCGGGATGCGAACAGCGTCTCCTGCGCGGCCATGCGGCGCAGGCTGTGCTCCGGCGCGGTGGCGTCGCTCACGCGCAGCCTTTCACCGTGGCGGCGACGGTGCGGACCTGTGCCTCTGTCATGCCCGGCCAGATGGGCAGGCTCAACACCTCGTGCTGAAAGGTCTCGGCGATCGGCAGAACCGGCCATGCCTGGCCGGCATAGGCCGGCTGCTGGTGGCAGGCAAGCGGGTAGTGCACCAGGTGGCCGATGCCGGCGGCGGTCAGCGCAGCCTGCACGGCAGCACGGCGCGGGGTGCGGATGACGAAGAGATGCCAGACCGGTTCGGCACCGGGCGCCACCTCGGGCAGCACGACATCCGCGCCTGCCAGCGCCTCGAGATACCAGGCGGCCACCCGGGCGCGGGAGGCGTTGTCAGCGTCCAGCGCCGGCAGCTTGGCGCGCAACACCGCGGCCTGCATCTCGTCCAGCCGGGAGTTGACGCCCTGAACTTCATGGCGGTACTTGACCGTTGAGCCGTAGTTGCGCAGCAGGCGCAGCCGGGCCGCCAGCGCGTCGTCGCTGGTCGTGATGGCGCCACCGTCGCCGAGAGCGCCAAGGTTCTTGCCGGGGTAGAAACTGAAGCCCGCGGCGTGGCCCAGCGAGCCCGTTCGCCGACCGTTGAAGCGGGCGCCATGCGCCTGGGCGGCATCCTCGATCACCTGCAGGCCATGCCGCTCGGCCACCGCGTTGATCATGTCCATCTCAGACGGTTGGCCGTAGAGGTGTACCGGCATGACGGCGCGAGTGCGCGGCGTGATGGCGGCAGCCAGGCGGTCGGGGTCGAGGTTGTGCGTCTCAGGCCGCGGCTCGACCGGCACCGGCGTGGCACCCACGGTGCTGACGGCCAGCCAGGTCGCGATGAAGGTGTTGGAGGGCACGATGACTTCGTCACCGGGACCGATACCCATCGCCCGCAGGATCAGGCTGAGCGCGTCCAGGCCGTCGGCCACCCCGATGCAATGCTTGGCCTGGCAGTAAGCCGCGAACTCACGTTCGAAGGCCTCAACCTCGGCGCCGAGGACGTACCAGCCCGAGTCGAGCACGCGGTTGATGCCGGCGCGGATGGCCTGGTCGTGCGCAGCGTTGAGCTGCTTCAGGTCCAGGAACGGGATGCTCACTTGACCCCCCAACGGTCGCGCATGAACTCGGCGTAATCGCGGTGGTAGTCGCTCTCCTCATACCTGGTGGAGGCCAGCACCATGCAGACCGAGGCGGAGGAGAAGTTGTCCAGCTCGCGCCAGATCATGGGACAGATGTAGAGGCCCTGGTAGCTGCGGTTCAGGTGGACACGCTTCTTGTCCTTGCCGTCGTCGAGGATGACGTCGAAGCTGCCGGACATGGCGATGATGAACTGGTGCAGCTTCCTGTGCGCATGTCCACCACGCTCGCTGCCACCGGGCACGTCGTACAGGTAGTAGACCCGCTGAATGTCGAAGGGCACGTGCACGCCGCCCTCGATGAAGGTCAGGTTGCCCCGGGGGTCGTGGATCTTGGGCAGATCGAAGATCTGGCAGCGGTCGATGGACATGGCGCGAATCAACAGTATTTGAGAAAGTATGCGATGCCCTTTGGGCAGCTTGCGGCACTGATCGTTGCGTCAAGCGCCTCGCGGCTTGAACATCACCTGAGCGGCGCCGTCACGCCGCGGCCCATGCTCCAGATCAGGGCGACGATCTGCTGGGCGTCGAACATCGCGTTCACGTGGGCGACTCGCATGGAATAGTAGTCGCCCTCCGCCGCCATCACGTCGAAGAGCGAGCGGCGGCCGAGCTGCTGCCACTGCTGCAAGGTGGAGGCGCGCACGCGGTCGCTGTTGCGCAGGATCTCGACGATGCGGCGGGCGCGGTCCAGCGTGGACGTGCCCACCTCGTGCATCTCCAGCAGGCGGTAGCGCTTGGCCTCGATGGCCTCGTCGCGCTGCAGCACGGTGGCGCGGTAGCGCTGCACGGCGGCATTGGCCTGGGCCCGGGCGCCGGGCTGCAGGATGGGAATCGTGACCGA
>SEEY01000651.1 GCA_004211235.1 Rubrivivax sp. | reverse complement strand
CGGTGCCCGACCTGCCCGGCCTGCGGCCCACGTCCGACCGCGTCCGCGAAACCCTCTTCAACTGGCTCGGCCAGACGCTGACCGGCTGGCGCGTCCTGGATGCCTTTGCCGGCACCGGCGCGCTGGGTTTCGAGGCAGCGTCGCGTGGCGCCGAGGCCGTCGTGATGATCGAGCGGGAGGCGGTGCTGGTGGACGGATTGCGCGCCAGCCAGAAACGCCTGCAGGCGACGACCGTCAGCATCCACCGGGCCAATGCGCTGAACTGGATGACGGCCTGTGCAGAACGTTTCGACCTGATCTTTCTCGACCCGCCGTTCGCGGATGAGCTCTTCGATCGTGCCCTGGCCGCGGCGGTGCCGCTGCTGGCCGAAGACGGGCTGATCTATCTGGAGTCGCCCCACGAGGTGGCCGCGCCGGCCGGGTTCACCGCGTGGCGGCAGGGGCGTGCCGGGGCGGTGCACTACCAATTGCTGCGCCGCGAGGACAATCCGGCCTCATGACGTCACGCACGCAGATCACCGCCATCTACCCGGGCACCTTCGACCCGATCACGCTCGGCCATGAGGATCTGATGCGGCGTGCAGCCGGCATGTTCGAGCGCCTGGTGCTGGCGGTGGCCGTCGGTCACCACAAGAAGACGCTGTTCCCGCTGGAGGAGCGTTTGGCGATGGTCCAGGAAGCGGCTGCATCTTTGGGCAATGTCGAGGTCTGCGCCTTCGACGGCCTGCTGCGCGACTTCGTGCGGGCGCACGCCGGCCGCGTCGTCGTGCGCGGCCTGCGCACCGGCGGCGACTTCGAATACGAGTTCCAGATGGCCGGCATGAACCGCAAGCTCATGCCCGAGGTCGAGACCATCTTCCTGACGCCCGGCGAGCATCACCAGTACACGTCCAGCACCTTCGTGCGGGAGATCGCGACGCTGGGCGGCGAGGTGGCCGAGTTCGTGTCACCCGGTGTGCTGGCGCGCTTGAACGACAAGTTCAAGGAGGTGTGAGATGGCGCTGATGATCACGGACGAATGCATCAACTGCGACGTCTGCGAACCCGCCTGCCCGAACAACGCGATCTCGATGGGCGCGGAGTTCTACGAGATCGAGCCGTCCAAGTGCACCGAGTGCGTCGGCCACTTCGAGGAGCCGCAGTGCGTGATGCTCTGCCCGGTCGCCTGCATTCCGGTCAACCCGGCCCATGTCGAGAGCCGTGAGGCGCTGCTGCAGAAATACCGGCGCCTGACGACGGCCGCCTGAGCGCACGCGGCCGATCTGCCCGCGGGGTCAGTTCGGAAACACCGCTTTCAAGACGAAAGCCAGCCGGGCTCCCGCCAGCGTGAGCTGCTTGCGCTTGATCGCCTCGGCCCTGGCGTTGTAGCCCGGCGGCAGGCTGACCGTCCAGTGCGAACCCTGCCGGGCGGAGAACTGCAGGCCGTCGTAGGCCAGGCCAGCCTGCTCCAGCGACTGCGTCGCCCAGCGGGCCGGCCAGTTCACCGCATCGCCCTGGTTCCGGTGGATCCTGCGCGCCTCGGCCAGCCAGGCCGCATCGACGCGGTCAGGGGCGAACCTGCCCGGAACGCCGTCCCAGATCGTGTGCATCTTGATCGGGCCGAAGCCGGCGCCGACCGGGCCTTCCGTCCCCTGGCTGCCGCTGGCCGGCGCGGTGGCTGCAGTAGGGGCCGCTGGCGTCGGCGCCGCTGGTGTCGCCGCGACGATGTAGATGCTGTTGCCGCCGACGGTGAACGTCGCCGTGTCGAAGCCCTGCTTGTCCGGGTCGACGCGGCGGCCCTGGGCATCCAGGTAGATCGTGCCGACATGCAGGGGCTGATGGATGTCGCCCACCAGATGGACCAGCACGAACAGCGCCTCGCGCTGGCTCTTGAAGCTCGGCTGACCCGGCGCGGGTTTGCCTTGCAGCACGAGGATGGCCTGGCGCAGCGCACCGACGACGTCGTCGCTGCGCGTACCCGTGAAGCCTTGCAGGTAGCGGCTGCGCTGCAGCGCGATGTCGGCGTAGTGCGTCTGGCGGTGGCAGGCGTCCTCGGCCATGCCCATGGTGCACTGGCGGTCGTTGCGCTGGACGTAGTCGGCCATCTCGGCGATGCGGGCGGGCGTTTCCAGCGGCGCGCATTCCGCATACTTGCCGGGTGACGGGTAGGTGTAGTTCTGGGCCGGCGAGATGCCCTTGACGCAGTCGGCCCAGATCGACGCCAGCGGCAGCGGGATGTCGCCGAGCAGCACCTTCACGCGCGCCTCGGTCGGCGTGCCCTGGATGAGGCCGGCGGCGATGGTGGCGACAGTCTGGTGCCCGTCGGGCCCCCAGGCATGGGCAGCCAGCGGCAGGGCGATCAGGGCGGTGGCGAGCAGGCGGCGCATGGCAAATCCTCAGGCGATCAGGCTCGCGAGTCTGCCCGGTTGAAAGTGCAGGTCAATGAAGTCCGCCAGGCCGTCGAAGACCGCATCCAGCGGTCGACCCGTCTGGCCGAACAGGGCTTGCAGCACGGCCGGCTGCTCGAACAGGCCGTGGGCGTACAGGCCCAGCACGCGTCCGGCCTGCCAGCCGATGGCCTCGCCCGTCGCGTTGCGCAGCGCGACCTGCGGCGGCGGCAGGCCCGGGTGCGGCTGGGTGCGGCCGTGGCGGATCTCGTAGCCCTCGGC
>SEEY01000650.1 GCA_004211235.1 Rubrivivax sp. | reverse complement strand
CGCCTGCTCGCCTGGAGCGCCGCGCCGGCGGGTGAAGGCAGCGCGGACTGCAGCCAGCCGTCGAAGGCGGCGGAGGGCTCGCGGCCGGACAGCCCGTACAGGCGCAGGTTGTGGAAGCTGAAGCCGCTTCCCAGGATCAACACGCCTTCATCGCGCAGCGGTGCCAGCGCGCGGCCCAGTGCGAGGTGCTCCGCCGGGTCCAGGCCGCGCCGGAGTGACAGCTGCACGACCGGCACGTCGGCGTCGGGATACATCGGCACCAGCGTGCAGAAGGCGCCGTGGTCAAAGCCGCGTTTGGCGTCCCGCCCCGCGGGCAGGCCGGCCGCTTCGATCAGCGCCACGACGCGCTCGGCCAGCGCCGGGTCGCCCGGCGCGGGGTAGCTCGCCTGGTAGGTGTGGGGCGGGAAGCCGCCGTAGTCGTAAAGCATGCCGGGTGCCGGCGAGGTCATCACCGTGAAGGCGGTCTCCTCCCAGTGCGCCGAGATCATCAGGATGGCCTTCGGCCTGGCCGGCAGCGTGGCCGGCAGCGCCTGGAGAGACGCTTCCAGCCTGGCATGCGCCCGGCGGTAGTCGCCGTCCATGAACGGCCAGGGGCCGCCGCCGTGCGAGAGGAAGAAGGTGGGTTGCTTCATGATGCCGCCAGCGTAGGCCGGCGGCGCCGCCCCGGGGTTCAAGCGCCGCGGCGGCAGCGCTCAAACCGGCTGAATGGCGCCGACGATAATCCGCGCCCCATGTCAGACCTCCGCCCCATACCTGCACCTGCCGCCGACGAGCCACGCTCGGCGGACGAGTTCTTCCGCGACGGCGGTGCGCCGGTCGATTCGCTGCTGTGGTGGCAGCTGGATCGTCACGAGGCGCTGCTGGCCGCCCAGCGGGCGCTGTTCGGCGGCGAGGCGGCCTGGGTGCGGCTGCGCGTGTGGGTGTTCATGGAGCTGATGACGCTGCCTGCCGCCCGGCTGGCGCGCGACGACCTGAACCGGCATTTCCATCACGTTCGCGAGGACGCGCTGGAGACCGTGCTCAAGCGCCTGCGCGACGCCGGCCTGCTGCACTGGGAGGCGTCGACGCAGACCTATGCCATTGCGCCGCTCGCGCAGTCCGTGGTCGCCATGCTGCAGCCGCTGACCGCCGACACCGCCGGTGCCGACGACGACCTGGCAGCGCTGCTGGCCGGCGTGGCCGGCGCCCACCAGCTGGGCCTGCTGCAGCCCCAGCAGCTGGACATGCTGCAGGCGCAGCTGGCGCGGCTGCGCGACGAGTTCGCCGACGCCATGGCCAGCGGCAGCGAGTTCGAGCTGCGCCGCGCCAACGTGCGCTTCGAGCGCGCCATGATCCTGGTGGACCGGGCCAGCGACGCCGTCAAGGCCATCATCGAGCAGGCGCAGGCCAGCGGCCATGCGCGGCTGGAGCGGCTGGCGCGCGACCTGGCCAGCGCCCAGGCCAGCCTGCTCGTCATGGCCAGCCAGTTCAACCGCGCGCTGCAGCAGGCCGACCGCCAGCGCGTGACGCTCGGCTCCACCGGCGTGACGACGACCGACCTGCGCCAGTGGCTGCAGCGTGTGCCCCAGCTCGACGCGCTGCTGGGCGACGCGCTGTCCACGTCCGTGCAGCCGGTCGTGGTGGCCGCGCAGGAGCTGGTGGATGGCGCCGAGGCCGAGTTCGAACGTGACCGGCCGCGGCCCGCCGACGCGATGGGCCTGCCCGCCGCCCAGGCCGCGCCCGACGGCCGGCTGGAGGTGCTGAGCCTGCCGCCCGAGCTGGGCGCATTGCAGGCGCTGCTGGGCGGCTGGACGGCCGAGGGCCGCGGCCACCAGCCGGTGGCGCCGGCGGTGCTGGGCGGCAGCTACGCCTCGGCCGCCTACCGCGCGCAGCTGCTGCCGCTGCTGGGCGACGCGCAGGCGCGTCACCTCAAGGGCGCCGCCGGCGACATGGCGCGCCAACCTTGGCGCGTGCGCTGGAGCGCCGAACAGGGCGCCATCGACGACGCCTTCGTCGCCTGGATGAGCCAGGGCGAACTGCTGCAGGAAACCACCCCCGAGGACACGCTCCGGCCATGAATGCAATCGACGCCGCCGCCAGCCTGGCGGCCCAGCTCCTGGCCCGCCGCTGGCTGCCCCGCACCCATCCCCTCGTGAAGCGCGCGCTGATCGATGCCGAGCTGTGGTCCGCCGTCATGGCGCGCCTGGGCGGTGTCGGCCTGCGCCTGGTGGACAACGTCTACACCGACCATGTCTGCGTCGCGCTGCTGCGCCCGGCCGAGACTGCCGTGTTCGGCGAATCGGGCCTGGCCGCCAACAACAACCTCGACCTGCCGCGCGACGGCGTGTCGCTGCTGGTGGTGCTGTGGAGCCTGATCATCCTGCCCAAGCGCCAGCGCCAGTTGAACCGCGCCGATGCCGCCGGCGACGACCAGGGCGAGATGTTTGCGGCCGACAAGCCGCTGCCGAGCGCCGCCAGCGTGTCGCCGCTGCTGAGCTACCGCAGCCTGCTGGCGGACTTCGGCGACCAGCTCGGCAAGAAGGTGAGGCTGGACGGTAACCTCAAGCTGCTGGAGCGCCACGGCTTCATCACGCGGCGTGGCGAGGACATCGCCGAAGGCCCGCTGCTGGACCTGCTGCTGGACTACGACCAGCTCGCGCCGCGCATCCTGGAC
>SEEY01000649.1 GCA_004211235.1 Rubrivivax sp. | reverse complement strand
CCAGCGCACCGCCACGCTCGACACCGAGAAGAAATGGCTGCGCGCCTATTTCGACGAAGCCTATCTGTGGCGCGACGAGGTGCCGCGTGTGGACCCGGGCCTGCCGGCCTACGGCAGCAGCAATACCTACGCGGCGATGGACGCCTACTTCGAGGCCCTGAAGACGCCGCAGCTGACATCCTCCGGCACACGTCGCGACCAGTTCAGCTTCACCTACCCCACGGCCGAGTGGAACGCGCTGTTCGACAGCGGCGTCGAGGCCGGCTACGGCATCGAATGGAAGATCACCAGCGAAACCCCGCCGCGCAAGATCTTCGTCGCCTACGTGGAGCCCGGCAGCCCGGCGGCCGTCGCCGGCCTGATGCGGGGTGACCAGGTCTCGGTGGCCGACGGCACCAGCGCCGACGTGGCGGACAACGCAGGCGTCGACCGGCTGTACTCGGCGCTGTACCCGAGCGCCGCCAACACAACCCGCACCTTCGTCTTCACGCGCACCGACGGCTCGACGATCACGCGCAGCCTGATCAGCGCCAATGTCACGAAGACGCCGGTGCCGCTGGCCAGCGTCGTCACGACGCCGGCCGGCACGCGCGCCGGCTACCTGGTGTTCAACGACCACATCGCGCCGTCCGAGGCGCAGCTCATCACGGCCATGCAGGGCTTCCAGGCCCAGGGCGTGCGGGAGCTGGTGCTGGACCTGCGCTACAACGGCGGCGGCTACCTCTATATCGCCAGCGAGCTCGCGACGATGATCGCCGGCACCGGCGCCACCACCGGCAAGGCCTTCGAAAAGCTCTCCTACAACAGCAAGCGCAGCAGCGAGAACACGACGACCCCGTTCCTGGATACGGCCTGCAACCTGGTCGGCAACCGCTGCACCAGCTCCGCGCCGCTGCCGCAGCTGAACCTGACCCGCGTCTACGTGCTGGCCCAGTCCGGCACCTGCTCCGCCAGCGAGTCCGTCATCAACGGCCTGCGCGGCGTGAACGTCGACGTCGTGCTGATCGGCGGCAAGACCTGCGGCAAGCCCTATGGCTTCGCCGGCCGGGACAACTGCGGCGTCACCTACCTGCCCATCGAGTTCGTCGGCGTCAATGCCAAGGGCTTCGGCGACTACGCCGACGGCTTCGAGCCCGCCGGCGCGGACAACGGCCGACTCGTGCGCGGCTGCACGGTGTCGGACGACATGACCCGTGCGCTCGGCGACACCGGCGAGGCCATGCTGGCCACGGCGCTGGGCCACCTCGACACCGGCCGCTGCCCGGTGCTGCCAGGCGTCAGTGCCAGCGTCCGCGCGCAGAACGCTCGCACCGGCGAAGGCGGCGTGGCGCTGCACGCCCGAAGCAATCCGGCGCGCAGCAACCGCATCTGGTTGCCTCGTTAGCCTCGGGACTTCGGGCCGAGCGCCGGGCTGCCATGGGCCAGAGGCCCATGCCCTGTCGTAGACACAAGCAGTCCGCAGGGACTGCTTTTGTCCGACTCCAGTTCGCCAAGCCGGCCCGCTGGCGATGTGCCTGCCATTCAATCCGGCAGGCATCGCCGTCCCCTCAGGGGACCGGCCAAGGCACACCTTGGACGAGGGGCTCCGGTTCAACCCTTCTTGTTGACGCCACCGGGGAACTTGGCCCGGATGGCGTCGCTCCAGCGCAGCAGGCCGAGCGTCTCCTCGTGCGGCATGCGCGGGCTCTCCAGCAGGCCGGCGCGGATGCAGGTCTGCGCCTCGGCGATCTCGCCTTCGAAGCCGTTGATGACATGCGGTGCGTCGAAGCGCTGGGCCGGCTCCTTGCGCGTCACCAGCTCCACCTGCTCCGAGCCCCAGAAGTCGCTCGGGAAGCGCAGGCCGGCCTTGCTGCCGATGACCTCGAAAGCGTTCACCGACGACGCGTCGAAGCCGCAGCGGAACTGCGAGACGATGCCGTTCGGGAAATGGAAGGTGGCCGTGACGGACGCATCCACGCCGGTGGGAGCGAGCGTCGCGGCGACATCGATCTGCACCGGCTCCGGGCAGACGCCGTCGTTCATCTGCTGCAGCACCCAGCGCGTGACGACCAGGTTGTAGATGCCGATGTCCCACAGCGAGCCGCCGGCGAGCGCCGGGTTCCAGCAACGGTGGGTCAGGTCGGCCGGGCCGGTGAAGCAGAAGGTCGACTGCATCGCCCGCAGCTCGCCGACGGCACCTTCGCGCAGCATCCGTCCGGCCATCTCATAGGCGGGCAGGAAGCGCGTCCACACCGCCTCCATCAGGAAGACGCCCTTCTCGCGCGCCAGGGCGATGAGTTCCTCGCCTTCCTCCAGCGACGTGACCAGGGGCTTCTCGCTGAGCACGGGCTTGCCCGCCAGCAGCGCGGCGCGGATGTACTGGCCGTGGTTGGAGTGCGGCGTGGCGATGTAGACGGCGTCCACCGACGGGTCGGCCAGCAGGTCGGCCAGGTCGGTCGTCACGCGGGCAGGCGCACCGTCGCGCTTCCACTGCTCGGCATAGGCCTGGCCCTTGGCCGCGTCGCGCGCGAACACGGCCGCGAGGCGGGCGCCGGGCACGGCGGCAAGGGCGCCGGCAAAGCGGTTGGCGATGCCGCCAGGGCCGATCACGCCCCAGTTGAAGGTCAGAACGTCGGGGTCATGGGCCATGGCTGAGGGCTTTCACGAGGTCGGA
>SEEY01000648.1 GCA_004211235.1 Rubrivivax sp. | reverse complement strand
GTCGTCCCCGCCTGCGCGGGGACGACGTTGAGAGACGGCACGGTACGCCGCGGTATCGACGCCGGTTACTGCTTCGGATACTTGATCGTCATCTCCTTCAGCAAATTGTCGGCATTGACGGCGTATCAGCCCACCGGAAACCAGATATCGAACCGCGTCTCCCCAGCCCCGCCTGCCGCCAGCGACCACGTGCACCCATGCCGGCTCAGCACCTCGCGCACGAACATCAGCCCGATCCCCTGGCCGCCTTTCTTGGTGCTGAAAAAGGGCGTGAACAGCTGCCGCACCGGCGTCGCTTCCAGCAAGCCGCCCGAATCCACCACCGACAGCCGCACGCGCCGGCCTTCATCGGCCAGCTCGAGCCGGATCGCGCCGCCGGACGTGCCCTGCGCCGCATGCGCGGCGTCGATCGCTTCCACCGCATTCTTGACGATGTTGAGCAGCGCCTGCTCGATCAGCTGCACGTCCAGCGCGAGCGGCGGCACGGCATCGCACCGGGCCCAGCCGAGCTGGATGCCGCGGCTGGCGCAGGCGTCGCGGTTCAGCCACAGGATGTCGTCCATGACGTCGCGCAGCGCGGCCGGGCGCAGCACCGGCGGCGGCATCTTGACCACCGTGGTGAAGCGGTCGATGAATTCGCCCAGGCTCACGTTGCGGCGCTGGACCGCCAGGATCGCGGTGGCGAAATCGTCGGCGTCGGCCGCCGCAAGCTGGTTGCGGTAGGTTAGCAGCGAGTCCAGCACCGAGCGGGTGGCGGCGACCGTGTTGTTGACTTCATGCGCCAGCACCCGGACCAGGCGCGCGTAGGTGGCGCGCTCGGAGTCTTCCAGTTCGGCGGTCAGCTCCTCGACCATCAGGAAGTGGCGCGCAAAGCCGCGGTCGAAGAACCGGCCGCGCTGGGCGCGGTAGCGGCGCCCTTCGAGGTCGGTCAGCAGGCGGCTGTCGCCCAGCGGCAGCGCATCGAGCTGGGCGACCAGCTGGCGGCTGCGCTCGCGTGCGCGCGCGTCGAGCGTGGCGGCCCAGGCGCCGCCGCCGTCCAGCCAGTGACGCAGCGGCTGGCCGAGCGGGCGCTCCAGGCCGAGCAGGCCGGCGGCGCTTGCGTTCAGCAGGCTGATGGCGCCGTCGAAGTCGAACACCAGCACCGCGCCCGGCGTCGCTTCCAGCAGGCGGTCGAGGAAACCCTGCTGTTCGCCGATCGCCAGGCGCTCGCGGTGCAGCGCCGCGAGCATGGTGTTGAAGACGCCGACCAGGTCGTCGAGTTCGTGGGTGCCGGGCGCCGCCAGCCGGTTGGCATATTGCTGGTCCTGCAGCAGGTCGTGGAAGCGGCGCGTGTAGCCGAGCGGTTCCAGTGCCCGCCGCACCAGCCGCCAGCCCAGCGCCAGGCTGGCCAGCAGCGCGGCTTCGGCCAGCACGAACCACAGCGGCCGGGCCGGCAGCAGCAGGATGGCGCAGCCGAACAGCGGCAGGTGCAGCGCCACCAGGTAGAGTCCCAGCCGCTTGCCTAGTCCGATCTCCAGCCCGATTTCCAGGCCGATCCCGGGCTTCGCAGCGCGCATGAAACCCCGTTTCATTCGTCCTCGTCCACGCCGCCCAGGCCGTGGCGCTCGAGACGCCGGTACAGCGCCGTGCGCGACAGCCCGAGGGCCCTGGCCACGCGCGAGATGTTGCGGCCGTGCTGCTGCAAGGCTTGTTCGATCATGTGGCGCTCGACCTGTTCCAGCGTCATGCCGTCGACCCCGAGGCGGGCGCCGGGCATGCCCTCGTCGACCGCGCTGGTGGCCAGGAAGTCGGCCTGGCCCAGCTGGTCTTTGCCGGACAGGAGCAGGGTGCGTTCCAGCGTCTGCTTGAGCTGGCGGATGTTGCCCGGCCAGGGCTGGGCCGCCAGCCAGTCCAGTGCCGCCGGCGCCAGCGCGATGCCGCCCAGGCCATAGCTCTCGGCCACGCCGGCGACGATGTGGCGCGCCAGCAGCGGGATGTCGCTGCGCCGTTCGCGCAGGGCAGGGAGGCGGATCGTGATCAGGTTCAGGCGGTAGAACAGGTCTTCGCGGAAGTCCCCGCCGGCCACCAGTTCCGCCAGTTCGCGGTTGGTGGCCGAGACCACGCGCAGGTCGGCCTGCTGGCTGGCGCTGGCGCCGACCGGCTGGTAGCGCTGGTCCTGCAGCACGCGCAGCAGCTTGACCTGGTCGCCGCGCTGCAATTCGCCGATCTCGTCGAGGAACAGGGTGCCGCCGGAGGCCGCGGCGACGTAGCCCTTGCGGTCGCTGCGGGCATCGGTGAAGGCGCCGCGCACGTGGCCGAACATCTCGCTCTCGAACAGGGTAGGCGTGATCGCCCCCATGTTGATCTTGACGATGGGCTGGGCCGCGCGCGACCTGGCCGATGGTCTCCAGCACCTTCAGCAGTTTCGGATGCTCGCCGACGATGGCGCCGAAGTCGAAGCGGGCGTCGAGCGCCTGGCGCGTCGATTGCGGCGTCGACTGCGGCGCTGGTGTGGCCTGCAGGGCTGCCTGCAGCGTCGCTTCCACCAGCGCCACCAGCTGGCCGTTGTCCCAGGGTTTGGTGAAGAAGTTGGCGGCGCCCGCCTTGACCCCGCGCACCGCCAGTGCGATCGAGCCCCAGGCCGTCATCAGCAGCACCGGCAGCGCCGGATGGC
>SEEY01000647.1 GCA_004211235.1 Rubrivivax sp. | reverse complement strand
CCTACAGCCAGCTCGCAGCGGACCAGCAGTTCGTCCAGCGGCCCGTTGCGGCTGACGACGAGCTGGTACTGCCCGCCCAGGCCCTTCTCCTGCAGCACCAGTTCTTCCACCTGCGTGGGGAAGAGGTTGACGCCGCGGATGATCAGCATGTCGTCGCTGCGGCCCACGATCTTGCCCATGCGGCGCATGGCGCGCGACGTGGGCGGCAGCAGGCGCGTCAGGTCGCGGGTGCGGTAGCGGATGACGGGCATCGCCTCCTTGGTCAGCGACGTGAAGACCAGCTCACCCTCGGACCCGTCGGGCAGCACCTCGCCAGTGTCGGGGTCGATGATCTCGGGATAGAAATGGTCCTCCCAGACCACCGGCCCGTCCTTGCTTTCGACGCACTCGCTGGCCACGCCAGGGCCCATCACTTCGGACAGGCCGTAGATGTCGACCGCGTCGATGCCGGCGCCGGCCTCGATCTCACGGCGCATCGCCTCCGTCCACGGCTCCGCACCGAAGATGCCGACCTTCAGCGAGGACTCACGCGCATCCAGCCCCTGGCGCGTGAACTCCTCGATCAGCACCTGCATATAGCTCGGCGTCACCATGATGATGTCGGGCCTGAAGTCGGTGATCAGCTGCACCTGCTTCTCGGTCTGGCCGCCGCTCATCGGGATGACGGTGCAGCCCAGCCGCTCGGCGCCGTAGTGCGCACCCAGGCCGCCGGTGAACAGGCCGTAGCCATAGGCCACGTGAACCAGGTCACCCGCACGGCCGCCGGCAGCGCGGATGGAGCGGGCAACCAGATTGGCCCAGTGGTCGATGTCCTGCAGCGTGTAGCCGACGACGGTCGGCTTGCCTGTCGTGCCGGACGACGCATGGATGCGCGCCAGCTGCTCGCGCGGCACGGCAAACATGCCGAAAGGGTAGTTGGCGCGCAGGTCCTGCTTGGTGGTGAACGGGAACTTCGCCAGGTCGGCCAGCGTCTTCAGGTCGGACGGATGCACGCCGGCCGCATTGAAGCTGGACTTGTAGTGCGGCACGTTGTCGTAGGCATGCTGCAGGCTCCAGCGCAGGCGCTCCAGCTGCAGCGCCTGCAGCTCGTCGCGGCTGGCGGTCTCGATGGCTTCGAGGTCGCCGGGGCGGGGAGTTCTCATGCCAACACCTTCCTCTCACCGAGTCGGTAGGACCGCCCGCGGAACATCGCAATCAGCTCGCCGTGCTGGTTCCGTACCGTGACGTCGTAGAGCCCCGTGCGGCCAGCCAGCGAGGTCTCCTCGGCCGTCGCCGTGAGCACGTCATCCAGCTTCGCAGGCTTCAGGATGTCGATGCCGAAGCCCGAGGCGACCGTCAGCGCGTTGCGACTGTTGCAGGCGAAGGCGAAGGCGGAGTCGGCCAGCGTCGCGATCAAGCCGCCGTGGCAGATCGCGAAGCCGTTCAGCATGTCGGCCCGCACGATCATCGTCACGACCGCGCGGCCCGGCGCGACGTCGGCGATCTGCAGGCCCAGCAGGCGGCTCGCGGCGTCCTCCGCCAACATGGCATCGCGCACCTTCTCAGCAACGGCTTGCGCGTCCATCAGCGGTCCTTGAAGTCGGGTTGACGCTTATCCGTGAAGGCCGCGGTGCCTTCGAGGTAGTCATGCGCGAAGCCCAGCTGGCTCTGCAGCACCGCCTCGCGCTTCAACGCGGGCTCGTAGTCCAGCCTCATCGCCTCGTCCAGCGCGCGGCGCGTCTCGACCAGCGCGCGGGTCGGCAAACCGGCAAGCTTCTGCGCCACTGCCATGGCGGCGTCCTGCAGTTCGGCATCCGCGACCACGCGCGAGATCAGCCCCAGCCGCTCGGCCTCCGCCGCCTTGAGCCTGTCGCCCAGCAGTGCGAGTTCGAGCGCCTTGGCCCGGCCCACCAGGCGCGGCAGCAGCCACGTGCCGCCGCAATCGGGAATCAGGCCGATCCTGGAAAACGCCTGGATGAAGCTGGCGCTCTCCGCCGCCAGCACCAGATCGCAGCCCAACGCGATGTTGGCGCCCGCGCCGGCGGCCACGCCGTTGACGGCCGCCACCACCGGCACCGGCAGGCTGCGCAGCCGCAGCGCCAGCGGGATGTAGTACTGCTCCAGCATGTGGCCGATGTCCCTGGGCGCCGCGCCGGGATCGCGGCTGGGCGCCACATGCGGGTCAGTCAGATCCTGCCCGGCGCTGAAGGCGCGGCCGGCGCCGGTGATCAGCACGGCGCGCGTCCCGGCGTCCTCGGCCGCCGCCTCCAGCGCCTGCCGCAGCTGGCCGAGCATGGGCGCGGTGAAGGCGTTCAACGCCTCGGGGCGGTTCAGGCGCAGCAGGCGCACGCCGCCGTGCTGCTCGCTCTGGATCAAGAGTTCGGACATTTCGTTTCCCTACCGACCGGTCGGTTAATGGTAGACCGTCATGCCGCGAGCTTCAAGTCGGCACGGGTAAACGCTAGTTTTTGTCGATCTCGACGGCTTCAACCAATGCGGCCACCAGGCTGGGCCGGGGCGGCTCGAAACCGGGCGCCGTACAGGCCGCAGCGCACGCGGCCAACGCCCCGCGCAGATGGTCGACGGCGGCGGCTCCGGCGTTGCGCATCAGGCTGTCGAGCAAGCCGGCCAACGTGGCCTCGCTGGCCCCCGTGGCGTCGACGACCTCCACGTTC
>SEEY01000646.1 GCA_004211235.1 Rubrivivax sp. | reverse complement strand
ATGCCCGCATCGCGGCGCTGCAACAGCTGCGCGAACGGTTGACGGGCTGCATCGGCTGCGGCTGCCTGTCGCTGAAGGCCTGCGCGCTCTACAACCCCGGCGACACGGTGAGCGAACAGGGCGCTGGAGCGAGGCTTCTGCGCATCGAAACCATGCGTTGACCCTTATGCGACGGCGTCATATCAGTTCCCGGCGAAAATCCCGGGGTTAACCCCGCCAAGAACACCGCCCATGAGTGCCTTCCACGAAGAGACCGTCCTGACCGTCCACCACTGGACCGACCGCCTGTTCAGCTTCACGACGACGCGCGACCAGGCGCTGCGCTTCTCCAACGGCCACTTCACGATGATCGGCCTGCGGGGCGAGAACGGGAAACCGCTGCTGCGCGCCTACAGCATCGTCAGCGCCAACTACGAGGAGCAGCTGGAGTTCCTGAGCATCAAGGTGCCGGACGGCCCGCTCACCTCCAAGCTGCAGCACATCAAGCCGGGCGACAAGATCGTCGTCGGGCGCAAGCCGACCGGCACGCTGCTCATCGACTACCTGCTGCCGGGCCGCACGCTCTACCTGCTGGGCAGCGGCACGGGCCTGGCGCCCTTCATCAGCATCGTGCGCGACCCGGTCACGTATGAGCGCTTCGAGAAGGTCGTCATCGTGCACGGCGTGCGCGAGGTGGCCGAACTGGCCTACCACGACCACCTCACCGTCGACCTGCCCAAGCACGAATTCCTGGGCGAATTCGCGGCCGAGCAGCTGCTGTACTACCCGACCGTGACGCGCGAGCCCTACCGGAACATGGGCCGCATCACCGACCTCATCCAGACCGGCAAGCTGCAGGCCGACCTGGGCCTGCCGCCGCTGAACCCCGAGACCGACCGCATCATGCTGTGCGGCAGCCCCGCGCTGCTGAAGGACATGCAGGAGATGCTGGAGATCCGCGGCTTCAAGGAAGGCAGCACGACGACGCCGGGCGACTACGTCATCGAGCGGGCCTTTGTAGAGAAATAAACCCGCGCAGCCATCGCGTGCTGCGCGCCCGGGTTGGGGATGGGCTGCAAGGCGCAAAGCGGAGCCGGGCTTTCGCCCGGCGAGCATTTGCAACGCCGCAGACCGCCCCAAGCAGGGATGCGCTGCGCGCGAGGGTCACATGCCCTTGAACAGGTGCGTGTAGCTGCGGCTGACTTCGAGCTTCTCGCTCAGCCCCTTCACGCCCACCAGCTGGCGGCCGCGGAAGTCGCGGGTGATGCCATCGATGGCACGCGCATTGACGAGCGTCGAGCGGTGGATCTGCCAGAACAGCTGCGGGTCCAGCTCGTCCACCAGCTCCTTGATCGGCTTGCGGATCAGCGCCTCGACCTTGGCCGTCTGCACGCGCGTGTACTTTTCGTCGCTGATGAAGAACAGCACGTCCTCGACCGGGATCATCTGGATGGCCTGGCCGACCGTCGCCTGGATCCACTGCAGATACTGTGGCTTGCCGGCCGGATTGATCTGGCCCGACAGCTTGTGCAGCAGCTGCTGCAGAGGCACCGGCGCGCTGTCGCTGAAGTCCCCTGACGGCGCCTCGCGCTGTGCCAGGCGCTTCTTGATGCGCGCCACGGTCAGCTGCAGGCGCTCGCGCTCCGCGGGCTTGAGCACGTAGTCGGCCACGCCCTGCTCGAAGGCTTCCACCGCGTACTGGTCGTAGGCGGTGATGAAGACGATCTCGGGCACCAGCCAGTCGTCGTCCTCGGGCAGCTGGGCGATCTGCCGGGCGGCGTCCACGCCGGTCAGGCCGGGCATGCGGATGTCGAGGAAAACCAGGTCCGGCTTGAACTGCTGCGTCAGCTCGACGGCCTCGAGGCCGTTCTTGGCCTCGGCGACGATCTCCAGCTCGGGCCAGACCTCGGTGAGGCGGGTGCGCAGCTGTTCGCGCATCAGTCGTTCGTCGTCGGCCAGAACGGCGCGGATGGGTGCATTGCTCATGGCCGCTGATGCTACTAGCTCGCCGGGGTCAGACCGGCTCGGTCCGGGCTGCGGCGGCGTTCGCACGGCGGCGGTTGCGCAGCACGACGAAGAGCAGGAGACCGAGCAGGATCATCGGCGAGCCGAGCAGCGCGCCGACACCGAGCAGGCTGCCGACGACCACCGTCAACACGCCGCCGACGATCAGCAGCGGCAGCGCCACGCCGAGCAGCAGCACCAGCACCAGCGGCAGCACGACGACGCAGACGACGCCGGCGACGAACAGGCCGATGCTGGCGCCGAGCCAGTCACCGAAGTCACTGCCGCCGAGGAAGAACTCGCCGTCGTCCAGCACGACATGCATGTCCGAGCCATGGTGGTTGAGCAGCGTGAAGCCGCCGATCATGGCGAGCAGGACCATCAGCGCGGTGCCGATGAACAGGATCTTGAACAAGGTCTTCATGCTGCGACTCCTTCGTCGTTGCGGCTGCGGTAGGGCACGGTGATGGTGACCACGGTGCCCGAGGGTTGGTTCTCGGTGACGGTGACGCTGGCCTTGCTGCCGTGCAGCAGCTGCAGGCGCTCGCGGATGTTGGCCAGGCCCACGCCGGTGCCGGAGGTGGCGGCCCGACCGAAGCCCAGGCCGGTGTCGGCGACCGTGACGGCCAGCTTGCCGTGCACGATCTCGGCCTTGACCTTCAGGCTGCCGCCCTCGGCCTTGGGCTCCAGAC
>SEEY01000645.1 GCA_004211235.1 Rubrivivax sp. | reverse complement strand
ATGCTCTATGAGCAAGGGCTTGGAAAATGCCGGATGGGCGTGATCGTCTCGCGTCAGATGAACCCGAAGTCCGGCTGACTTCGCCCACCTGATTACCCCTGGGTGTTCAGGATCTCGGCCTCCAGGATTGCGGTGGACACCTTCTTCCCGCTTAGCATCAGCCGATGAACTACTGGCTGATGAAGTCGGAGCCGGACGAGGCCTCGATCCTCGATCTGCAGCGCGCCGGCACGCTGCCCTGGACGGGCGTGCGCAACTACCAGGCGCGCAACTTCATGCGTGACGACATGCAGCTCGGCGACGGCGTGCTGTTCTATCACTCGTCCTGCCCCGAGCCCGGCATCGCCGGCATCGCCGAGGTGTGCAGCGGGGCCTATCCGGACGCGACACAGTTCGACCCCACCAGCCCCTACTTCGACCCCAAGTCCCGGCCCGATACGCCGCGCTGGGTTCACGTCGACGTGCGCTGGCGCGAGACGACGCCGCTGCTGAGCCTGAAGGTGATGCGCGAGGCGCCCGAACTGGCCAGCATGGTCGTGCTGCAGCGCGGCAGCCGCCTGTCGATCACGCCGGTCACGCCGGCCGAATGGGCGGCCGTGCTGAAACGCCTGCACGCCGCATGACGGTCGGCCTGGTCGCCGAGTTGTTGGCACTCGGCCTGGCAGCAGGCTTTCTCGCCGGCCTGCTGGGGATCGGCGGCGGCATGCTGCTGGTGCCCTTCCTGACTTTCATCCTCGGTCAGCGCGGTGTCGCGCCCGGCATGGCGGTCAAGATGGCGATAGCCACATCGATGGCCACCATCATGTTCACGTCGCTGTCCAGCGTACGGGCGCATCATCAGCGGGGCGCCGTTCGCTGGGACCTCGTCAAGGGCCTGGCCCCTGGCATCCTGGCCGGCGGGCTGCTGGCAGGCGCGGGGCTGTTCGCCTTGCTGAAGGGCGCATGGCTCGCACTCCTGTTCGCCGCCTTCGTCAGCTTTTCGGGCTGGCAGATGCTGCGCAACAAGCGCCCCGAACCCAGCCGCCGGATGCCCGGCAAAGGCGGCCAGTTCTGCGCAGGCGCCGGCATCGGGCTGCTGTCGGGCATGGTGGGCGCCGGGGGCGGCTTCGTCAGCGTTCCCTTCATGGTCTGGTGCAATGTGCCGGTGCACTTTGCGGTCGCGACCAGCGCGGCGCTGGGGTTCCCGATTGCCATCGCCAACACCCTGGGCTACCTCCTCGGCGGCTGGGGTCTGGAGCCGGCATTGCCGGGCACCTTCGGCTATCTCTACCTGCCCGCCCTGGCGCTGATCGCCGCGGCCAGCGTGACGATGGCGCCACTCGGCGCCCGAGCCGCCCACGCGATGAACGTGGCGCAGCTGAAGAAGGCCTTCGCGACGCTGCTGTTCGCGCTGGCCGCCTACATGCTCTACAAGGGGCTGGGCGAGTTCTAGCCAGGTTCAGCTGAAGGCGATGGACGCCAGCACGACCTGGTTGCCGCCGCGGCGCTGAGCCTCGTGGACGGCAGCCTCGCTGGCCATCATCAGCTCTTCCTGGCGAGACGCCGTGTGCGGGAAGCTCGACACACCCATCGAGATCGACAGGCCCAGGTCCTGGCCGTTCAACACGACGATCTGTGCGGCGCACTGGCGCCGCAGCTGTTCCATCCGCGCATGGGCCGTGGCCAGGCCGACGCCGGACAGCAGCACCGCGAAGCGCTGCGCGCCGATGCGGCAGGCCGAGTCCATCGCCCGCGTGTTGGCGCGCAGCATGCGGCCGATGCCTTCGAGCAGGCGCTGCTGGGCCTCGTCGCCCAGGCCGGTGACGGCCGGTGAGGCGTCCAGCGCGATGACGACAAGGGCGAACTCACGATGCTCACGGGAGGACAGGTCGATCTCGCGCAGCAACTGGTCATCGAACTGCGGGCGCAGGTACAAGCCCGAGACATCGTCGCGGCCGGAACCCTGTTGAAGTTCGCGGCGGATCTGCTCGATGGCGGCCTGCTGCTGCTCGATCTGCGCCAGCGCGCGCTGCAGGTGCGATTCGCGGTGGCGCTCCTCGGTGCGCTCATGCCAGACCGACAGCAGGAACTCCTGGCCGAGCGCGAGCCGCGTCACGCTGAACTCGCGGCGGCGCCCGTTGATCTCGAGCTTGTGCTCGGACACCACTGGATGGCGCTGCGCCATGACCGTCTGCTCGACCCGGCGCAGGGCCGTCGTCTCGTCGGCCTTCAGCAGTTCGGCGTCGGTGTGGCCGACCACCTCGCCGCGTTCGAACATCTGCGCCAGCCCGTTGCTGGCAAAGACGTAGCGGCCATTGGCGACCGTCTTGATGGCCGCCTGGCTCCCCAGGGGTTCGATCAGCGAGACGAGACCTGCCAGCGTCTCACCGCCCAGGTCCGCGTGGCCGGCCAGCCAATGTGCCAGGCTGCCGGGTTGTGTCGCGAAAGAATCGGCAGTCATGTCCATGGAATCGTTTTGATGCGATCACGTGCCGTCGGCGGGAAACCGGGCTGAGCCAGGGTGTCAAGGGACTGTAGTGGGCGGCGCGCGCGGCCATCAAGCTGGAGTCACCCCACGAATCGGGCCTCCCCCCTAGAAGCCCTGACGCATCACTTGCTGTGCATCCTACCGATTTTCAACATCCCGACCCACGACAATGCCGGCCGATTTCCGAGAGGTTTATGCAGCGATTCGATG
>SEEY01000058.1 GCA_004211235.1 Rubrivivax sp. | reverse complement strand
GCTCGTAGCGGAAGCTGGCGTAGCTCAGGCCGTGGCCGAACGGATAGACCACCGGCTTGCTGAAGAAGCGGTAGGTGCGGCCGGCCATGCGGTAGTCGTCGAAGGGCGGCAGGTCGGCGGCGCTGCGGTAGAACGTGACCGGCAGGCGCCCGGCCGGGTTGGCCGCGCCGCTGAGCACCTGGGCGATGGCCTGGCCGCCGCCTTCACCCGGGTACCAGGCCTGCAGCACCGCGGCGGCGTTGGCCTGGGCCCAGGACAGGTCGATGGCGCTGCCGCTGAGGTTCACCACCACCAGCGGCTTGCCCAGCTGCGCGGCGGCCTGCAGGTAGGCGCGCTGGTCGGCCGGCAGGTCGAGCGTGGTGCGGTCGCCGCCCGAGAAGCCTTCCACCTTGACCGGCATCTCCTCGCCTTCCAGGTCCGATGTCAGGCCGACCACGGCCACCACGGCGTCAGCCCCCTGCACGCCGGCACGCAGGTCCGCCAGCGGCTGGCGGGAGACACGCTTCCAGATCATGCCGGGCGGCGCGCCTGCGCCGGATTCGGTCTCGAACTGCAGCGCATGGCGCTCGCCCTGCTTGAGGTCGACCTGCGTCAGGGCCACCGGCTCGGCCCAGCGCGTAGGGCGCTTGGCCAGGGTCACCTCGCGGCCGGCAATGCGCAGGCCACCCTTCACCCCCGCCAGGCCGAGCCGGTAGCTGCCGGTCTCGGGTGCGACGAAGAAGCCCGTCCAGACCGTGCGCGTGACCGCGCCGGCCTCCGGGAAGTCGCCGGCGCGCGAGTCGATCTGCGTCACGCCATGGCTGGCGAAGGCCTTGGGCTGGAAGCGGCGCTTGCCGACGTCGGTGGCAGAACCGGCTTCGAGGTTGAAGTAGCTGGCGCGCAGCCCCGGGCTGCCATCGGGCGCAACGAAGGCGCTCGCCGGCACCGGGTCGCCGTCGGTGATGGACGGCCCGAACGGCACGAGCGTGACGGCCGCAGCCGGAAACTGCTGGCGCAGGCCATCCGCGACCGTCAGCGTCGGCCCGGTCTGGCCCGATGAGTAGTTGCCGCGCATGACGCGCCGCGCGTCCGCCAGCGGGCCGACGACGGCGATGCGCGTCGCCGCCTTCAGCGGCAGCACGCCGTCGTTCTTCAGCAGCACCAGGCTCTCGATGGCCGAGCGCAGCGCCAGCGCGCGGTGCTCCGGCGAGTTGATGGCCGGCGCCGCCGGGAAGCTGCGCTCCGCCAGGCCCGGCAGGTCGCCGTTGCGCAGGCGCGCGGAGAAGAGGCGCACCAGCGCCGTGTCGATGTCGGCCTCGCGGAGGTAGCCGCGCGCCAGCGCCTGCTTGTAGCGTTCGCCCAGGCCCGGCGTGTTCGACAGCGTCGCGCCGTTGCACTCGTTGTCGACGCCGGCCTTCAGCGCCGCGGAGACGCCGGCGGGCGCGTCAGGCGCGTACTTGTGATGGGCGTGGATGTCGACCACGGCATCGCAGTCCGAGACCACGTAGCCGTTGAACTTCCAGTCCTGGCGCAGCGTCTTCACCAGCAGGCTCTGGCTGGCGCAGGCCGGTTCGCCGTTGACGCGGTTGTAGGCGCACATGATGGAGCCGGCCTGCGCATCGACGATGGCGGCGCGGAAGGCGGGCAGGTAGGTGTCCTCGAGGTCCTGCGCCGAGACCCACACGTCCGCCGAGTGCCGTGTCGATTCCGGGCCGCTGTGCACGGCGAAATGCTTGGGGCTGGCGATCACCTGGGGCAGCGTCGGGTTGGGCCCCTGCATGCCGTTCACGAAGGCCTTGCCGAGCTGCGCGGTGAGGAAGGGGTCTTCACCGTAGGTTTCCTGGCCGCGGCCCCAGCGCGGGTCGCGGAAGATGTTGATGTTGGGCGACCAGGTATTCAGCGCGCCGCCGATCTTGTTCGGATTGGGCTTGCCACGGCCGAGGGCGTAGACGGCGCGCACCTCGGTGCTGATGCTGGCCGCGACGTCCTGCATCAGCCGGTCGTTGAAGCTCGCGGCCAGGCCGATCGGCTGCGGGAAGTTGGTCGTCGCGCCGGGGCCGAAGGCGCCGTGCAGCGACTCCGTCCACCAGTTGTAGGCGGGGATCTTGAGCCGCGGGATGGCCGGCGCGCCGTTGAGCAGTTGCTCGGTCTTTTCGTCGAGCGTCAGCGTCGACACGATCTGGCGGGCGCGGCTTTCGGCCTGGGCTTGCGCGTCGGAGGGCGTTGCGGCGGTGGCCAGGCCGCTGATGGCGATGGCGCCTGCCACGCAGGTGGTGCGAAATGTTTTCATGTCGATGTCCTTCAGGGGCCGACGGCCTCGAAGTCGACCCAGCCGAAGTCGGCGGTCGCGGGTTTGTCGGTGGCGCTGAAGGCGTACAGCCCCATGTAGACGCCGGTGAAGCCGGTCGATGTCTCGGTGGACAGCTGGTAGGTCGGCACGGTGCAGAGGGTCTGCCAGGCCTGCGCCTTTCCGCCGTCACCGGCATTGCGCCAGGACAGCGTGTACTCGGCCGGCGTGGCAACCACCTGCAGCTGCAGCGCCGTGGCGGGCACTGCCGCGGACGCCAGCACCTTGGGCTCGTTGGCCAGGCGTTGCAGGCATTCGATGCGCCGGTCCTGCCCGCCGGTCACGCGCAGCAGCACGTGGTGGGACTCGTTCATGCGCAGCGCCAGCCCGGCCGCGTCGCCTTCAGCGGCAGGGTTGAACGTCATCTCCGTGGCGAAGCGCTGGCTCAGGTGCTCCTGGCGGCGGCCGAGGAAGGCCGGCGTGCCGATGACGTCCAGGCCGGTGCGCCCGCCGATCAGCCGCAGCTGACCGGGGCGGTCGGTCAGCGACCAGCGGTCCCGGGCCAGCGTGCGCAGCGCGGCCCAGTGCGGCGCCAGCTTGCGGTCGGCCGAGAAGGTCTCGCGAACGGGCGGCTGCGGCCAGGGCGCCCAGCCGGGCAGGCCCTTCGTGGGCTGGGCCTCGGCGAGCACGCCGTTCTGGCCGAAGTCCGGCCAGCCGTCCTCGCGCCAGTGCACCGGCGCCAGCAGCGTCTCCCGGCCGATGTGGTGGTGGCGGCCGCCGGCGGCCGACTGCGGGCGGATGGCCAGCAGCGTCGCCCACCAGTCGCCCTGCGGCGTGGTCACCAGGTCGGCATGGCCGAGCGCCTGCAGGGGGTGCTCGGGCAGGTTGCGGTGCGTCAGCACGGGGTTGTTGGGGTGCGGCTCGAACGGCCCCCAGGGCGAGCGCGAGCGCGCCATCGTGATGCGATGGTCATAGGACGTGCCGCCCTCGGCGATCATCAGGTAGTACCAGCCCTTGCGCTTGTACAGATGGGGCCCCTCGGGCCAGATGCCGCCCATGCCGCTCCACACCAGCTTGGGTTCCTCCAGCAGCTTGCCGGCCTTGAGGTCGACCCGCGCCTGGTAGACGCCGCCGTTGCGGCCGCCGCCGTGGCGCGTGTAGTAGACGGTGCCGTCGTCGTCGAAGAAGAACGACGGGTCCATGCCGAACACCGGCTCGGGCAGGCGGACGGGGTCGGACCATTCGCCGGCTGGATCGGTGGCGGTGATGAAGAAGTTGCCGATGCCGCCGACGTCAGTGGTGACGATGTAGAAGCGGCCGCCTTCGCAGCGGATGGTGGGCGCGAAGATCGACTGCGAGCTTCTGCGGCCGGTGAAGTTGATCTGCGTGTCGCGGGACAGCGCATTGCCGATCAGGCGCCAGTGGACCAGGTCGCGGCTGTGATAGATCGGCAGCCCCGGCAGGTATTCGAAGGTGCTCGTGACGAGATAGAAATCACTGCCGACGCGGCAGACGCTCGGATCGGAGGCAAACCCGCTCACGACCGGGTTGCTGAAAGTGGCCGGCATGGCCGCCGGGGTGGCGGGAATCTGTGCGCCGGCGTGGCCAGCCAGCGTCAGCAGGGCGGCGGCCATAAGGCCCGCCACGGAAGGGGAAAAGGTCACGCAAAGTCTCCAGACAGTATTCTTGTGTGAGAAATGATAGCGATATCATTGGTCTGTCCGCTCTTGGGGTTTGCGCGAAGTGGTTAGTGCGGACGCGCGGGTGCGCTGCGGCCGCGGCTGGCCCTTCGTGGCGCATGCGCTTGCGAGGTTCGTGGCATTGCCAGCGTGCAGCTTCGACGCCGCTGCGCCAAGTTGTGCGAGGGGAAGTTAGGAATGACCCGTCGGCACACGGGACTTTGGTAAACGCCCCGATGGTGGCGCAACCATTTGATGTTAAGGTGGTTCCTGAGGCGCGTCGTCACGACGGGCCTTGCTGCGCTGAAATATTAGTGCAGTGATTGCTCCGCAATCCAATGACCAATTCGTCGAGAGCAATATCGTCTTTGATATCGAATGGATCGGTTTGATTATTCGTAACCTCAGAAACAGGCGCTCTCGCTAATATGACTCAATATGGCAAATCCGGAAGGTGACCTGAACCAGCGCAAGCAGGCTGTGACGCTGGCGGACGTTGCGCGCCATGCCGGGGTTTCGGCCATGACGGTGTCCCGCGTGGTGAACGGCGAGCAGGCCGTGAAGGCCGCCACCCGCGAGCGGGTGCTCGCGGCCATCGCCGACCTGAAATACATCTCCAGCCAAGCGGCCCGGCGCATTGCCGAGACCGAGCCCATCCGCATCGGCCTGCTCTACAGCAACCCCAGCGCCGGCTACCTCAGCGAATTTCTCATCGGTCTCATCAACGAGGCGACGTCCAGCAGTGCGCAGCTCGCTGTGGAATGGGTCGACCAGCATCGCGGCGTGGCCAGCGTCGACCCCTTCCTGGCCAGTGGGCTCGACGCCGTGATCATTGCGCCGCCGCTGGGTGACTGCGGCGCGCTGGTCGACAGCGTGCTTGAACGCGGCCTGGCCGCGATGCTGGTGGCGCCGGGCCGGCCCTGCGCCGGCGTGAGCTCCGTCGGCGTGGACCATTTCGGCGCGGCCATGAAGATGACGCAGCACCTGATCGCGCTGGGGCACCAGCGCATCGGCTTCATCACCGGCAGTGCGACGCACAGCGCCACCGAGTGCCGCCTGCGGGGTTTTCGCAGCGCCATGCGTGAAGCGCGGCTGGCCACGCCGGACGACTTCGTCGTGCCGGGCCTGTTCACCTACGACTCGGGCCTGTCGGCCGCCGAGACGCTGCTGTCACGGCCGTCGCGGCCCACCGCCGTGTTCGCCAGCAACGACGACATGGCTTCCGCCACGGTCACCGTGGCGCACCGGCTCGGGCTCGACGTGCCCGGCGACCTGACCGTCGTCGGTTGTGACGACACGCCCATCGCCACCAGCAGCCGCCCGGAGCTGACGACGATCCGCCAGCCCATCCGGCTGATGGCCGCCAGCGCGGTGAACCTGCTCGTGCGGCAGGTGCAGGCGCGGCGCGCCGGTGAGCCTTTTGCAGCCGAGGTGGTGCACATGGACTGTGACCTCATCCGCCGCCAGTCGGATGCCGCGCCCCGCAAGCGGGCGTCGGTCGCCGCCTCGCCCAGGGCCGGCGCCTTGACCCGCGGCTGATCGCCTCGCAGCCGGCGCGGCGCCCGCCGGCCAGGCGGGCCTCAGGGGCTGACTTCGACAGCGCTTACCGACCGGGCCGGCACGGTCACGTCGATTCGCCCCGCCTTGAGGCTGATGCCGGACAGCGGGCGCGGCTGCAGCGGGTCGGGCGCGTCGAAGTCCGGGTGCGCGTCCAGGCTGGCTGCCGTGACCGTGCGGCCCTGGGCAGTGCGCAAGGTCGCGCCCTGCAGGTCGATGTTCAGGCGCATGTCCTCGTTGGCGCGCAGGTTCACCACCGAGATCGTCAGCTTGCCGCTGTCGCTGCGCGACGCCGACACGCTCAGGCTCGGCAGGTCGACCTCGCCGACGCGATAGCCCGGCGCGCTGAGGCTGACGGGCAGCCGCGTGGCGCCCTGGTGGCCCTGGTAGAGGTCGAAGACGTGGTAGGTCGGCGTGACGATCATCTTCTCGCCCTTCGTCAGGATGAGTGACTGCAGCACGTTCACCATCTGCGCGAGGTTGGCCATGCGCACGCGTTCGGCATGGTCCTGGAAGATGTTCAGCGTCAGGCCGGCGATGACGGCGTCGCGCAGCGTGCCGACCTGGTAGAGGTTGGACGGGCGGTCCTTCTCGGTGGCCCACCAACTGCCCCATTCCGACACCGCCAGGCCGACGCGCTTCTCGGGGTCGTGCCTGTCCATGATGGCCGTGTGCCGCGTGATGAGCTCGTCCATCTTCTGCGTGCGCAGCAGCGACCGGGCCCAGTCGGTCTCGTTGAAGCCCCGCGCCGGGCTCTTGCTGCCCCAGTCGTTGCCGGCGAAGGTGTAGAAGTGCAGCGACATCATGGCCAGCTGCGGCTCCTTGTTGATCCAGGCCAGCGGCGTCGACTGCGCATGCCGGAACAGCGCGCGCTTGAGCAGGGTCTCGGTCCAGTCGTAGTCGTCGGCGTTGGCGTCGGTGGCGATGGGCATGCCGAAGGGGCGCAGCACGCTGAGGTACTGGCGGTACTGGTCGGCGTAGTACGCCGCCGTCATGTTGCCGCCGCAGCCCCAGTTCTCGTTGCCGATGCCGATGTAGGGCACCTTGTAGGGCGCCGCATGGCCGTTGCGGGCACGTTCGGCGCCCGCGCCAGAGGTGGCCGGGTCCGTCAGGTAATGCAGCCAAGCCTGCGCCTCTGCGGGCGAGCCGCTGGCGAGGTTGACCGACAGGAAGGCCTTGGCGCCGATCTGCTCCAGCAGGTCCATGAACTCGTGCGAGCCGAAGCCGTTCGTCTCCGGCTCGTCGCCCCAGGCGGCGTTCACGCCGCGTGGGCGCTGCTCACGCGGACCGATGCCGTCGCGCCAGTGGTAGAGCTCGGCGAAGCAGCCGCCCGGCCAGCGCACGACCGGCACCTTGATGCGCCGGAGCGCCGCCACCACGTCGCTGCGGATGCCGCGCACATTGGGGATGGGCGAGCCTTCGCCGACCCAGATCCCCTCGTGCACGCCGCGCCCGAGGTGCTCGACGAACTGGCCGTAGAGGTTGGGGTCGATGCGCGGGCCGGGCTTGTCGGCCTCGACGACGAGGGTGGCCGTGAGCGGCGGCGCGGCATGCGCCAAGGGGAGGGTGGCTGCGGCGGCGGCGACTGCGAAAGCGGTCAGCAGGGATTGGAGGTTAGGCAGCATGGTGTTGACTCTCAGGCGGTGATGCGCTTGGGCTGCGGGCCGAAACAGGAGGGCGGCAATCGGTCGCGGTAGACCTGGATCTGCTGCAGCACGAGGCCCGGGTCCACCATGGCCACGGTCAGCAGATGGCGGCCTGGCTTGTCGACGCGCAGGCGGAACTTCATGACCCGCATGTCGGTACGCGCGTTGACGTCATGCGCCCGGCCGAGGAACTCCTGCGACTCCCGCTCCTCGGCGTTGAAGACGCTCTTGATCTGCGGCGGTGCGTCGTCGACCCACAGCGCGAGCGACAGCTCGTGCGCGGGGTCCGTGCGCAGGGTCGGCGCGGTGATGACGTCGAACTGGTGGTCGCCGGCCCGGCCGACGTAGATCGGGTATTGCAGCCGCGGCGCCTGGCGCGGGTCGCGGAAAGACGCGGCATTGACGGGCACGGGCGTCATCGCCACCTCGACGCGGCCGTAGTCCGGCAGCGGCTCCCAACGCACGCCGGCTGCCTCGATGCTGCGCTCGAAGCCATCAGCCGGGATGCTGAAGGCGCCGGCGAGGCTGCCCCAGGCATGGCGCGCGTCCTGGCGCTGCTGTGCCGAGGCGCCGGCCACGCGCACGGAGATGCTGACGCGCTCGCTGCCGTCCGACACGACGATGGCGCCGGTGGCGTCGCCGTCGGGCACATGCGCCCAGTCGATGTCGACTTCGTAGCGCACGTCCCGGGTGCCCGCGGAGAACGCGGGGACGGTGCGCAAGGTGATCCACGGCTGGTCCGCGTTCACCTCGGGCTGCACGGCACGCTGCCCGCGCGGGAAGACCTCGAACCAGCTCGTGCTGCGCAGCAGGCCGTCGAAGGTGGGCAGTGCGGGCGGCAGGTAGTAGCCCGGCCAGGCCTGCACGGCGCCATCGACGCAGACGCCGAAGCGGGCAACGTCCGGCAGATCGAGCTCGGTGGTCGCCGGCGGGATGTCGTAGGTGGGCTGGTACCAGTCGAAGTAGCCCAGATAGGTCTGGTCCATCAGATGGTTCCACTTGCCGCCGGACAGCTCATGGTTGTAGGTGTCGCGAATCCGGCGCGACTCGGCGAACAGGCGCTTCACAAGCGCCGCTTCGTCGTTGGTGCTGGCACGGCCTTGGCGGGAAAAGCGCTGGTTGCGCGCAGCGGCCAGCAGCAGTTCGTTCAGGTTGGCGCAGGCGCGCACCGGGTGCAGGGCGAACTGGTAGTAGGCGGCCTGCTGTGCGGCCGGCAGCCGCGCATCGACGGCCTCGGCCTGGCGCCTCAGGTCCGCCCAGAGCGCGGCGATGCGCGCGGCTTCGCCGTGATGCTCGAGGCTGTAGGTGTCGGGCTTGAGCACCTCGGGCTTGCGCCAGCCGTTGTACTTCGCATAGCGCGAGACGATGCTGGCGATGTCACGTGCGTGGGCTGCGCCGAAGTCGCGTTCGGCCCAGGCCTCGGTCCAGGCCTGGATCTTGTCGCGGCCCACCGCGGCCGGGTCCCAGGCCATGGCGAGGAAGAACTCGATCGGCAGCTCCAGCGGCTTCAAGTCACCGACGTTGCTGATCCAGATGCGGTCGGCGCCGTGCTGCAGCGCCTGGTTGAGCTGCTCCCACAGCTTGGGCAGCGGGTTGGTGTTGGTCCACTTGTAGGAGTAGGGCCCACCGTTCATGTCCATGTGGTGGTAGATGCCGAAGCCGCCGGTGCGGCTGGCCCGCTCCTCGGCGGTGGGCAGGCGCCGCAGGTAGCCGACGTTGTCGTCCGAGAACATCAGCGTCACGTCTGGCGGCAGCTTCAGCCCCGCGTCGTAGTACTTTTGCACCTCGGTGAACAGCACCCAGACCTGCGGGATGTCTTCGATGCGCTTGCCGGTCTGCTCGACGAGCAGCTGGCGCTGGTCGGCGATGACCTCTTCCAGCAGCCGGATGTCCGACTGCAGTCCGCCGGTACCCTCCAGCGCCACGTCGCCGTCGCCGCGCATGCCGAGCGTCACCAGCAGCTCGTGCTGCCTGCTGCGCGCGGCGCCCTCGCGGAAGAACTCGCGGATGGCGGGGCGGTTGCTCTGGTAGTTCCACTGGCCGTTGCCGAGCTGGTCGCGGCGGTGGGTGAACTCCTTGTGCGCGCGGTTCATCGGCTCGTGGTGGGACGTGCCCATGACGATGCCGTATTCGTCGGCCAGCTGGGCGTTGAGCGGGTCGTCCTCGGCGAAGGCGTTGTTCCACATCGCCGGCCACAGGTAGTTGGCGCGCAGCCGCAGCAGCAGCTCGAACACCTTCGTGTAGAAGGCCGAGTTCATGCCGCCGAACTTCTCGGCCGTCCAGCCGGACAGGCAGGGCGCCTCGTTGTTCAGGAAGATGCCGCGGAACTTCACGGCCGGCGAGCGCTGCACGCGCCGGCCGCCGGCTATCCAGATCTCGGCGCGCCGCTGCACGGGCACGTCGGCCCACCAATACCAGGGCGAGACGCCCATGCTGCGGGACAGGTCGTAGGCGCCGTAGATGGTGCCGCGCTTGTCGGCGCCGGCAATCACCAGCGCTTCGTCCACGCCGGGGAAGGGCTGGCTGACGGTCTGCACGACATAGGCCTCCCACTGGCCGGCCACGCCGGTCACGTCCAGCCTGCGGCGCTGCACCAGATCCTGGATCAGCGGGCTGCGGTCGATGGACCCGACGACGATGACGCGGCGCACGGCGGCCTGGCCGGCGCTCACGGTGGGCGGGGCGGAGCCGGTCACGCGGGCCACATCGGCGGCCAGCTCGGCGGCCACGCGGGCCACGCCCTTGTGATCCTCGGGCGCGACCCAGATGGGCGCGGCGCCGTCAGGGGTGGCGATGGCAAAGGCGCCGCCACGGCGCGCAAAGCCCACGGCCGCGGCCAGCACGTTACCGGCCAGGCCGGCGAGCAGGGGAGTCATCAACAGGTGTCGGCGCGAAATCACGGGGTATCCCTGCTGCGCCAGGACTGCGCAGCACAAAGTGAAAGGGCCGGCGCGAGCCGGCCCCCAGCAAGGGCGCCCGAAGCTGGGCGCCCTCGGTCGACGGATCAGAACTTCATCTGCGCCGTCAGCTGGTAGGTGCGACCCGGATCCCAGTAGGTGCGCGTTGCGTACTCTTCCTGCACGAAGGACTTCTGCTTGGCCGCGCCCAGGTTGGCCACGTCGAAGTTGACCGACACGCCCTTCTTCCAGCCCACCCAGTCGCCGATCTCGATGCGCGTGGACAGGTCCATCGAGAAGTAGGCGCGGTTGGCCTTGACCAGCCTGAAGGCGTTGTTGCCGTCCGAAGCCATCGTGTCGAACGAACTCTGCGCCTGGTAGTTGCTGCTCAGTCGGATGGAGCCACGGCTGTTCTCGAAGTACGCCGTCAGGTTGGCCGTGTAGGGCGACACGCCGATGGGCACCTGGCCGCTGGTGCCGGCGTCCTGCAGCGTGCGGGTGTAGTTGGTGATGAAGCCGAAGCCTTTCCACGGCAGCCAGCGGTCCAGGGACTGCGACCACGTGAGTTCCACGCCCTTGAGCTTCATCACGTCGTCGGTGTTGACCGGCTGACTCAGCGTCATCAGGTGCTTGTCCGGGCCGCCGCTGGCGTTCACCGCGGTTTCCGCCTGGCTGCCGGCCGCGTAGGTGATGGAGTTGGCGCCGTAGATCCCGCGGATCTGGGACAGCGTCAGCTGCTGCGTGATCGTGCGCGGGAAGTTCTTGATGTCCTTCTTGAAGTAGGCCGCCGCAAGGTAGCTGCCCTTCTTGTCGGTGTACCACTCCCATCCGAAGTCGAAGTTCTTGGCTTCGAACGGCTTCAGGTTGGGGTTGGTGACCGACACCAGCTGGAAGGCCACGTCGTTGACCGTCAGCGTCAGCGGGCGCAGGTCGCTCGGATTGGCGCGGGTGATGGACTTGGAGCCCGCCGCACGCAGGATCATGTCGTCGGCGATGTTGTAGGCCAGCGTGGCGCTCGGCAGGTTGGTGTTGTAGGCCGTGCGGCCGGAGGTCTCGACCACCTGCGCGGGGTAGCGCGCGCCCTGGCTCGCGTTGGTCGTGCCGCCGTCGGGCAGGGCGGTGGTGCGCGGATCCGGCACGCTGGCGAACACGCCGATGGTCTGCATGGCATGCGTGTGGCGCAGGCCCAGGTCATAGCGCAGCAGGCGGTCGAAGATGCGCTCCTGGCCCGACACCTCGAGGTAGCTGCCGAAGATGTCCTCGCCGAAGCGTTGCGCCGACACGCCGCTGAAGCCGTTGCCGGTGGCGGGGATCAGGTTGCTGGCCAGCTGGTTGTACTGGGTCGCCTCGGCGAAGCGGGCCCAGTCCAGCGTCACGAAGCCGGAGCGTCCAGGTTGCAGGTACTGCGACACGTTCGGCACGGCGGAGCCGAGATAGGCCAGCGGCGGCTTGCCGGTCGTCCAGCCCGTGCCGTAGCCCGGGTACTGGGTCAGCGGGTTGGTTGCGGCGGCGTTGGCGGCCGTGATGCTGCCGTTGCAGGGGTTGGGGCCGGTGTTGTTGGGCGCCAGCATCTGGTAGTTCAGATTGCCGCCGCAGGTGATGTTGGCCCAGCGGCCGTCGTCACCCATGCCGGTGATGCTGCGCGCATAGGTGTCATAGGCCATGCCGCCCTTGACCGTGAGGCGCTCGTCGCCCCAGGCCAGGTTCCAGCGCGCGCCGCGGGTGCGGATCTCGCGCCCTTCGCCGTTGATGGTGGCCGTCACGCCGGTCGGGCCGCCGGTGTACCAGCCGAAGTTCTTCGGGTCGTTCGGGCTGACGCTCGGCGTGTAGACCGGGAAGTCGCCGTTGTGGCTGATGTTGGTGGTGAAGGGCGTGGCGACGTTTGTGGGGATCAGCAAAGTCGGCGCCAGGCGCTTGAAGCCGCTGCGCGCCATGTTGGC